>JAAEZW010000078.1:0-2457 GCA_018222665.1 Paracoccaceae bacterium | reverse complement strand
ATGCGCCGTAAGCAAGAGCGTGCACGTCAAAAGGCAATGGGTGAATCCCAAGAGCGCGAAAAGATTGTTCGCGAAGTGCAAGTTCCAGAAGCAATTGTGGTTTCTGAACTTGCCAACCGGATGGCCGAACGCGTTGCCGAGGTTGTGAAATCTCTCATGAAAATGGGCATGATGGTCACACAAAACCAGTCCATTGATGCAGATACTGCCGAATTGATTATCGAAGAATTCGGACACAAAATTGTTCGTGTTTCTGATGCGGATGTTGAGGATGTCATCAACGAAGTTGAAGACGCAGAAGCAGATCTTAAACCACGTCCGCCTGTGATCACCATCATGGGTCACGTTGACCACGGTAAAACATCCCTATTGGATGCGATCCGTCAGGCAAATGTGGTATCAGGCGAAGCTGGTGGTATCACCCAGCACATTGGTGCCTATCAGGTTACGGCACCTGATGGTTCACTATTGTCTTTCTTGGATACACCAGGTCACGCTGCGTTTACATCGATGCGGGCCCGCGGTGCGCAGGTAACCGACATCGTGGTGTTGGTGGTTGCGGCAGACGACAGTGTCATGCCCCAAACAATCGAGGCGATCAATCACGCCAAGGCAGCAAAGGTTCCAATGATCGTCGCGATCAACAAGTGTGATAAACCAGATGCTAACCCAGATATCGTGCGCACAGAATTGTTGCAGCATGAAGTCATTGTGGAAGCGATGTCAGGTGATGTCCAAGATGTTGAAGTATCAGCATTGGCCAAAACAGGGTTGGATCAATTGCTTGAGGCGATTTCGCTGCAGGCGGAAATCCTTGAACTGAAAGCCAACCCAAAACGCGCAGCCCAGGGTGCCGTGATCGAGGCACAGTTGGATGTGGGACGTGGTCCCGTTGCAACTGTTCTGGTTCAAAAAGGAACTTTGAAACAGGGCGATATTTTCGTTGTTGGCGAACAGTGGGGTAAGGTCCGCGCATTGATCAATGACAAAGGCGAGCGCGTGAAAGAAGCAGGTCCATCTGTTCCTGTTGAGGTACTTGGCCTTAATGGCGCACCAGAAGCTGGCGACGTTTTGAACGTTGTGGATACAGAAGCACAAGCACGTGAAATCGCAGATTATCGTATCGACCTTGCGAAAGAAAAACGTGCAGCGGCAGGTGCCGCTACAACGCTTGAACAATTGATGGCGCGTGCAAAAGAAAACGAAAACCTTACCGAAATGCCAATTTTGGTTAAGGCAGACGTACAAGGTTCTGCTGAGGCGATCGTGCAAGCGATGGAAAAAATCGGCAATGATGAGGTGCGCGTGCGCGTCCTGCACTACGGTGTGGGCGCGATTACGGATACCGATGTCGGTTTGGCCGAAGCGTCGGGTGCGCCTGTCATTGGATTTAACGTGCGTGCCAATGCATCTGCACGTAACTCAGCAAACCAAAAAGGCGTAGAAATCCGCTACTATTCCATCATTTACGACTTAGTGGATGATGTGCGTTCAGCGGCAAGTGGTCTGTTGTCTGCGGAAATTCGTGAAAACTTCATCGGTTACGCGCAGATTAAAGAAGTCTTCAAAGTGTCTGGCGTTGGCAAAGTCGCGGGTTGTATCGTGACCGAGGGTGTTGCACGTCGCAGTGCAGGCGTACGTTTGCTGCGCGACAACGTAGTGATCCATGAAGGAACACTGAAAACTTTGAAACGATTTAAGGACGAAGTAAAAGATGTTCAGTCTGGTCAAGAATGCGGTATGGCATTTGAAAACTATGACGATATTCGACCTAACGATGTGATCGAAATCTTTGAACGTGAAGAAGTTGCACGTACACTTGATTAAATTGAAAACGCCCCAATCTGGGGCGTTTTTTATAACCAATCTCGCAAGATCGAAATTATTGGAATATCCGCTGGAGGCATCGGGTATTCCTTCAGATCTTTTGCCTGCACCCATGCCAATTTTTGACCCTCTTTTCCCTGAACAATGCCATCCCATTTGCGGCAGGCAAACAGCGGCATCAAGAGATGAAAATCATCATAAGTATGCGACGCAAACGTAAGCGGCGCTAAACAGCTGGACCATGTTTCGATCCCCAGTTCTTCATGCAACTCACGGACAAGCGCATCTTCGGGGGTTTCACCGGCCTCAACCTTACCCCCCGGGAATTCCCAAAGCCCTGCCATGGATTTACCCTCGGGTCGTTGTGCCAACAAAACGCGTCCATCAGGGTCAATAAGTGCGACCGCAGAAACCAAAATAATCTTCATGACCGATAATCCGCATTAATTTCGATATATCCGTGCGTCAAATCACAGGTCCACACGGTTGATTTTCCGTCACCAATTCCAACATCTACATTCAGTACGATGTGATCATTTTTCATGTAGTTTGCACCATCTTCTTCGCGATAGTCATCTGCAACCCAGCCTTCTTTCGCGACCAAGATATCCCCAAATGAAATTGACAAAC
>JAAEZW010000077.1 GCA_018222665.1 Paracoccaceae bacterium | reverse complement strand
TTTTCTAGCCTACCTTTATCCAAGTCTTCATGCCACCCATTGAGTGACTAAGCATGTGACAGTGTAGCATCCAATTCCCTGGGTTATCAAAACAGCACAATATGCCTTGTGAAGCTCGTGCTCCTATCAATGCCGTATCTCGAAAGTCACCAACTTCGCCGTCTTCGCTTAATTCATAAAAATGATGTCCGTGCAGATGCATTGCATGGGGAAATGCTGTTTGGTTTACTAATTTTATCTTCACCATTTCATTTTTTTCAAACTGACGCCAAGGTTGTGCGGGCATATCCGACACGTTATTTAACGCCCAAATATTATCACCACCATGTGCACCTCCCATAGCACCACCCATCATAACTAACTCCAGCTCTCTGTTTGGGGACGATGGCTTGGGTTTACTACTCTTAGGTAATGCCTCGATTGGAGACACCTTTCGTTGCAAGTTTTTACCCTCTATCGGTAGTTCGCCGAGTCTGAAAAAACCGTCTCTCAACAATTGATCAATTATTAGTTTGTCGCTTACGTCGACAATCAAATCAACACGTTGTGCAGGAGCAATAATGATATCTTCAAAATCACGTGGTGTGTCGAGTGCCATCCCGTCCAATGCAACGATCTTACCCTTCACTCCCGACAGTTTCAGTGGGAATATTCTATTAGTTGCGGCATTAATTAATCTAAGCCGAACTCTGTCACCCATGTGTATTTTAGTTTGTGGGAATATTGCACGTGCATAATTTCCCATGAAGCCCGCGTGGGCGACGCTGTGCATATCACTAAACTCTTCGATCAATTGGCCATCATTATTCATAAGCCAATCAGATAAAATTATAGTTATGTCCTCATCAACATCGATCTGTGATGCTTCTTCGACAATGAGCGGCCCAATTAACCCTCGAGCCACTTGCTCTTGAGAGTTGTAATGAGAGTGATACCAGTAGGTGCCAGCATCCGGAGGAACAAATTCATAAGACATGGTGGTATATGGTTCCTGAATGTCTTGTGTCAGCATCGGAACGCCATCCATAGCGTTTGGTAGTCTTATACCATGCCAGTGAACTGCTGTGCCTTCGTCGAGATTGTTCCTGACGTTGACTTTAAGTGGCTCACCTACTCGCGTTCGTATTTCTGGGCCAGGAAAGCTACCATTAAATCCAAGCATTTCTGTCCTAAAATTGTACCCTGGAACCAAGCTAGTGACTATGGGTTCTGCAACTAAGTTATGTTCATAGTATTTTGCTGCCCCCAAGCTCGGAAGAATAGTAGCAGCAGCACTTGTGGCCAAAAATTGACGTCGATCCATTGTCATGTCGTTGCTCCTAATCATCAAGCGACATTGGGTGTCGCGTTGCATGTGCATCTTGGATTTCTTGAGGCCAGGTTGATCGCATGTAGGCAAGAACTTCCCAAATCTCTAGCGATCTATTATTTACATATATTATTTATCTGTAATTACATGCTCTCCGCTTAGCTTTTCTAAATAATATAATAATGCATTGAGATCATCTGATTGCGATATGACTTGAAGAGGCATTTTTGATCCTGGAATAAATTCATCTGGTCCTTGCTCAAAAAGCTCTCTTATCGTGACAGTATCCCAAATAAAATTGGCATTTTTAAGTGCGTCAGAATAGCTATAGTCATTTAGAGAACCCGCTTTACGTCCCATTATTTTATGCAGTGTTGGTCCGGCCTTGTTGTTATGACTTAAGTCAATGGAATGGCATACACTACACTTCCGCTTGAAATGTATTTCGCCAACATGTGTCCTTGTGTTGTTCGCAGTTTGAAATTCCCGAGTATTCTGCAAAATAGTTGTGAAATTCCATTTTTGATTATTAATTGGTACTGTTGAAATAAAATCGTCTAAGCCTCCGTAAACAATTTCTTTATTATCCAGGAATTTCATGCTCCATATTGGACCGTTCACCACTTTATTATCAGATATGATTTTTCCTAAAATGATGTCATAAGTCAAAATTCTGCCATTTATATTTCCAAACGAAACTATATCAGCCGTATGGGATATGCTTGTTGCAGTCACTGGTTGGTTCAATTCAATCTGTTCAAAAACAGTTTTTTTGTCGTTGGAGTCGACAACGAGCATTCTGCCGTCACTGGTACCGATAGAAATCAGGCTATTATTATGATCAAAAGAGCGTATACCCCAATTTAAATTGATGATGATATCTTCAATTTCTAGAGTTGGCATCGACCACTTAATTAGTTTACCGTCCGTGCCAGCAGTAAGTAGGTGGTGGTCGTTTTCTGTGAATGAAAGTTTACTAACAGCGCCGACATGAGAATTGATTTCGAAAAGTTTTGTTGCAGTATCGGTAGACCAAATTGAAAGCTGGCCGTTAAAACCGCCTGTTGCAACAAAGGCGGCGTCATTGGAAATAGCAATCGCGGAAACCTTATAATTTTCTTTGATTTTAAGATCTGGCATACTCGGAATATTCAAAGGTATCCCACTGATATCCCAAACACTTATGCTATTGTTGCGTTCTAAAATGACAGCATTTTTATCTGCACCATCGATAGCAACATCGACTAGAGAAGATTCATGGTTGTCAAACTTGGCAAGCATTTCAAGTTTCTTAGAATCCCAAATAATAAATGAGTAGTCGAAACTTGCAGTAAAGGTTTTTGATCTATCGTTAGAAACTTCTATATCCACAACCGGGCCGCCGTGCCCGTAAATATCTTTGGCGCCCACAATTTGCGCGCTGAAAAAAAGAAATATAATTCCAATTAATTTTAGCTCTAATATTTGCACCGGTAGTATCAAACCTGTTACAGGATAGCTGTCGCTTCTTTGATGTGGGGAAGCATAACACAGAAACGTGTTTTTGTGTCGAAATTCTCTCAAGTTAGCACGCGGGCATTTGTGGTCTTTGCTTTTTGACTCCTTGTTTTTTGCAGTTGGCAAAGTCGTTCAAGGACGAGACTATGATCTTATAAAGACTGTTCCATACTGAAATTTGGGACCGTTTTCAGGACAACTTCCATATTTTAGGCTTTGTTTAACCAACTATGATAAAACGATATTTTAGAAAAGTATGGTTGTGCCCCCGGGCACCACTTCCCAAAACAATATCAATGGCTTAATTCTCATGCACTAACGTAATGCGTGTGTTATTCAAAAACACACCAAACACACACTTTTTCCTGTGTTTGCGGAGAGAGATTCCGGGGTTCTACAGTGTGTCTCGAACCTAGTGAATGAACACAGTTCTTGCTGAATGAATTAAATAGTTGTCAGTGCGCATAGCGCTCGCTCATTATATAAACACTAAAGGCATAATATTTATACATAGGCGCATATGAGATCTGCATAAGTTCGCTAAAGATTGTTAATCCATGAGTGATGCTTGGTCTCGTTTGTCTGACAGGACCGTCGCGCTTATCCAGTCAAAATTCCAATTGGGTGTCATTGATGACGCCTTTAAAAGATTGGCTCCTTCGGAGTTAACCCAGCAATATGGAGCAACTTTGAACAGATTTTGGAAGTGTTAATATTGTTACGTGCTTGTGTAATAAAAAATGGGCGTCCGGCACGCATATATTCAGCATCTTGCTCGGCGAGTTCTAAATCTACGCCAACATAAGGGGCAAGATCACTTTTATTTATTACAAGTATATCTGACTTCATTAGTGCAGGACCTCGCTTGCGAGGAATATCTTGGCCCATAGCAACGTCGATGACATAGATAGTAATATCTGCAAGCTCTGGAGAGAATGTTGCTGATAAATTATCTCCACCAGACTCAATAAAAATTATATCAAGATCTGGAAAATCTGCCTGTAATTTTGACACTGCCGCCAAGTTGATTGAGGCGTCTTCGCGAATTGCAGTATGTGGACAACCGCCTGTTTCAACGCCAATCACGCGGTCTTTTGGTAAAATTTGCATCCGCATTAATGCTTCAGCGTCTTCTTGTGTATAAATGTCATTGGTAATTACTGCGACAGAAAACTTATCACGCAAATGTTTAACTAGAGCCGCAGTTAGTGTTGTTTTACCAGCGCCTACAGGACCACCAATTCCAATGCGGACGGCTGATTTTTTGAACTGTATCATGTTTTAAAGATCCTTGGAATTTGCGTTTCGTGACGCATTGACGCCACATCTGAGAGAAACGTACAGGATGTTAAGTCGTCTAAATCAGCATTCGACGCTACCTGCGCAAGTGCGTCAATCAATGGGTGTAGCGCGAGGAGTACACGCTGACCTTGGGTCTGTCCCACAGGTACTAGTCGTACAGCCACCGATATCAAATTGGAGCTAAATGCGTGTAAATAAGCGGGCACAATGAGATCGACTGGGATCGACCGATGAGCCGCCGCTGCGCCTAAGGCCACTGGCAAAACCATTTCTTCGCACCCTATCTTCCAAACATCATGCATCACTTTGCCCATGGCTTCACCTTGTGCTTGGGTCTCAGATAGCCGTTCTTGGGATGCGCAAAGCGCAAGCGACAAGGCGTTAAGTTTATCAAACGGTAATACTCTGCGTACAGCCAGTGCCAAGATAATCGCATCCGTTCGACCGGAACCGTATTCCAATACATCTGTAATCCAACTCTCAAGTGTCGCACCATCAATCACGCATCCTGTTGAAATCGCCCATTCTAAACCATGCGAATATGCGAAACTACCAATCGGAAAAGCCGGCGATAGCCATTGCATGACCGTTAAAATCTGATCGTTAATGGGTGTGGACATGCGCAGAGGCTCCGTGCTCATGACTGTGTGTGCGACCGTGACCATAAGCACCGCCCATTGGATTAAAAGGACGGGTAACGTGCTCTACTTTACCACCAAGATGTTCAATCATATGTTCGATGACATGATCACGTTGAACGAGTAATTGATCATCCACTACTTCACAGGGTGTATGTCGATTTCCAACATGCCAAGCAAGCTCCATCAAATTTGTCCCTCGTAGCGCAGCTAGGCGCTCTGGTTTTGCCAAAACAGTAACCCGTGTCCCGTCACTTAGCTCGATATGATCGCCATGATTTAAATTTGTTGTCTTCTCTAGATCTAGAACAAAGCTAATGCCGCAATCTGTTTCTAGGCGCTTACGTCGCAAAAAACGCTCTGCATAAGTCAATGAGCACTTGTACATAGAGGTTTCTTTTGGCTGTTCATGAATGATATGTCCAGTTAACATCGTTCGCCTCTTTAAAACATGAAATAACGCTGTGCGAGTGGTACAGTTTCAGCGGGCTGACAGGTAAGCAGTTCGCCATTTGCCCTGACCTCGTAGGTTTCTGGGTGCACCTCTATTTCAGGCAGCTCGGTATTGAGTTTTAGGTCCTTTTTTCCGATGCCACGTGTGTTTTTTACAGGCACAGTAGCCTTAGCTAGCCCTAGAGTTTTTCCAAGATCAGCGTCTTGTGCTGCTGCTGAAATAAAGCTGATCGAGCTGTGTGCCAAAGCACCACCATAGGCTCCAAACATTGATCTGGTGTAGACTGGCTGCGGCGTGGGGATAGAGGCATTGGGATCCCCCATTTGCGCAACAACAATCATGCCACCCAACAGCACCATCTCTGGTTTTGCTCCAAAAAACGCAGGGGACCATAGGACTAAATCTGCGCGCTTACCAATTTCGATCGAGCCGATTTCATGTGAAATACCATGGGCGATCGCTGGGTTGATCGTATATTTAGCGACATAACGTCGGGCACGCATATTATCATTGTACCCTGTCTCTTCGGATAATGCTCCGCGCTGGCGTTTCATCTTATCTGCAGTCTGCCATGTTCGTGTGATCACTTCACCAACACGCCCCATCGCCTGACTATCGGATGCGATAATCGAAAAGGCACCCATATCGTGCAAAATATCCTCTGCGGCAATTGTCTCTCGACGAATACGACTTTCGGCAAAGGCGATATCCTCCGGGATCGACTTGTCGAGATGGTGACATACCATCAACATATCGAGGTGCTCTTCAACTGTATTTTTTGTAAATGGGCGCGTTGGATTTGTCGAAGATGGAAGTACAAATTCTTCGCCACAGATTTTTATGATATCAGGCGCATGTCCACCACCTGCACCTTCAGTGTGAAAGGCATGAATTGTTCTTTCTTTCATTGCTGCAACCGTGTGTTCAACAAAACCACTTTCGTTGAGCGTATCAGTGTGGATCATCACTTGGACATCTGATTCATCAGCCACCGACAGGCAGCAATCAATTGACGCGGGTGTAGTCCCCCAATCTTCGTGCAGCTTGAGCGCACATGCTCCGCCAAGAACTTGCTCGCGTAAAGCGTCGGGTAGCGATGCATTTCCCTTGCCTGCGAAGGCGAGGTTCATAGGTAATCCGTCGGCTGCTTGTAACATCCGTCCGATGTGCCAAGGGCCTGGAGTGCAAGTGGTTGCCAATGTGCCGTGCGCGGGTCCTGTGCCACCTCCAAGCATTGTTGTAACACCAGAATGAAGCGCGTCATCAACCTGTTGCGGGCAAATATAATGAATATGACTGTCAAAACCTCCAGCTGTTAAGATTTTTCCCTCACCTGCGATAATTTCAGTACCTGGACCAATGCTGATATCCACATTGGGTTGTGTATCTGGGTTTCCTGCTTTTCCTATAGCGCTGATACGACCGTCGCGCAGTGCAACGTCGGCTTTGTAAATGCCTGTGTAATCCAGAATAAGAGCATTTGTGATTACAGTATCGGGAGCGCCTGCAGCTCGTGTGGTTTGGGATTGGCCCATACCATCGCGGATGACTTTGCCACCGCCAAATTTCACTTCTTCTCCATAGATGGTCAGATCGCGCTCAACTTCGATCACAAGCTCTGTATCGGCGAGTCGCAGTTTGTCGCCCATGGTTGGCCCATACATCCCCGCGTAGTCATATCGTGACATTTTGACAGACATTACAGTTCTCCCATGATTTTGCCATTAAAGCCAAAAATACGCTGAGCTCCTGCAATGGGAATCAATCCCACATGCCGTGTTTGACCAGGCTCAAATCGCACAGCCGTGCCTGCGGCGATATCAAGACGCATCCCACGTGCCGCATCACGATCAAATGCAAGAGCTGGGTTTGTTTCATAAAAGTGATAATGACTACCCACTTGGATTGGACGGTCACCTGTGTTTGAGACAACGATATCAACTGCCAAGCGATCAGAGTTTAAAACAATATCCTCATCGGCCAAGAAAAGTTCGCCTGGGATCATCGGATGACCCCTTTATAGAATTTGCTGAACACAAGCGCTGTGGTGATAATACCTAACCCAATTAAAAGTGGCACTGGGCTCACGTCATGTGCGTGCGGTAATGTAGTGGTATGCGCAAGAATAGGTGATGCGCATAGTATTAATGGAAGACTTGCAAAAAATTTCATAACTTTCTCCTATCGGATGGGGTTGTGTACTGTTACTAATTTTGTTCCGTCCGGAAACGTGGCCTCGACTTGTACTTCAGGGATCATTTCTGGAATGCCGTCCATACAATCTTTTCGAGTTAAAATGGTGCCACCGTACTGCATCATTTCTGCTACGCTGCGGCCATCACGAGCACCTTCAACTACAGCATCGCAAATGAGTGCGATGGCTTCTGGGTGGTTAAGTTTTACGCCTCTAGCTTTCCGGCGACGGGCTACATCTGCGGCCATCGCTACTAAGAGTTTATCTTTTTCTCTCGGTGTGAGTTGCATTACAATCTCCAAGTTTTAGGCA
>JAAEZW010000076.1:3567-7722 GCA_018222665.1 Paracoccaceae bacterium | reverse complement strand
ACGGGCGTAAGGTGTTTATGAACCGTAAAAAGGGTAACTGCCTTGCGTGTCATGTGAATGACGACATGAGTGAGCAGTCATTTCATGGTGAAGTAGGACCGGAACTTAATGGCGTCGGAGATCGCTGGGAAACAGCGGAATTGCGTGGGATTGTCGCCAACGCAAAGATGATGTTCGATGGAACGATTATGCCAGGGTTCTACAAAGATGCGGGCTTCAACCGAACACTGAAAAGTTTTGCTGGCAAGTCAATCTTGACGGCGCAAGAAGTGGAAGATGTCGTTGCGTACATCTCCACACTAAAAGAGTAATACGAGCTTCGTCTCGGGAGTAGGAGAGAAAGATGACTTTCACAAGACGTGAAACACTGGCAATCGGTGGGGCGACGCTAGCGGTCGCAACTTTGCCAGGAAAACTAATGGCTTCTACCTCTGACTTGATTGCAGGGGTAACTGGTGGCGCAGCCGCGTCGGCGGCTGGTATCGAACTGACGGCACCAGAAATTGCGGAAAATGGTAACACAGTGCCCGTCGCGGTGAGCGCCCCAGGTGCTGTTGCGATCACAATGCTTGCTGCTGGAAATCCAACGCCTGGGGTTGCGAAGTTCACATTTGGACCTGGCTCAGCCGAGCAAAGCGCATCTACGCGCATCCGTCTAGCCGGGACACAAGATGTGATTGCGATCGCGGAAATGGCTGATGGTTCGTTTGCGGCAGTGCACAAAACAGTAAAAGTAACAATTGGCGGCTGTGGCGGCTAAGGTCTAGGAGATATAGAATGGCAAAAGGTGTAAAACCCCGCGTAAAAGTGCCCAAAAGCGCATCAGCTGGTGAGGCGATCACGATTAAGACCCTAATCAGTCACAAAATGGAGAGCGGCCGTCGTAAAGACGGAGATGGCAATACGATCCCTCGCTCCATTATCAACCGTTTCACATGCGCATTTAATGGTACGTCGATTTTAGATGTCACTCTTGAACCTGCGATCTCTACCAATCCTTACTTTCAGTTTGAGGCGGTAGTACCAGAGGCGGGAGAGTTCCATTTCACTTGGTACGATGATGATGGATCAGTGTACGAAACAAAAAAGGCTGTAAAGGTCGCATAAAAAGTCTTTGCCCCTGCTCTAATGAGTAGGGGACGACTTTAGGGAGGAAAAAGAATGAAACTAAATTCTATTACTGCGATTGTTGCGGGACTTGTAGTGGCGTCAACAAGCGCATTTGCTGGAGAAGATTCAGTACTAACGATCGAGGGTCAGGAGTTTATTACACAGGCTGCTGCACCCGCACACATGGAAAACGTGGATACAATTTACTCAGGTTGGGTATTCCGTACAGATGAAACGCAAGCTCTCGAAATGGATGACTTTGACAATCCATCTTTCGTTTTCGTTGAGCAAGCTGAGGAATTGTTCGAGACAGTTGATGGAAGCGCCGGAAAGGCTTGTGTCTCTTGTCACGAGTCGCCTGAAGTGTTTGCGGGTCTGCGTGCGAAGATGCCACGCGTGAACGATGCCGGAGAGCTGGAGACACTACCAGAACTCATCAATGGCTGTCGTACAGAGCGCATGGGAGCTGAGGCATGGAAATGGTCCGGTGGCCAAATGTCAGGAATGCTGGCTCTCGTTGGTCTGCAATCTAGAGGCGATATAGTAGATGTCGCTATTGATGGTGCTGCTGCGCCATTCTTTGAGAAGGGCAAAGAACTGTATTACACTCGCGTTGGTCAGTTGGACATGTCATGCGCAAACTGCCACGAAGATAACTACGGCAACATGATCCGTGCGGACCACTTGTCACAAGGCCAAATTAATGGCTTCCCGACATACCGCTTGAAAAATACTAAGCTCAACACGATCCACGGTCGTTTCAAGGGCTGCATGAAGAATATTCGTGCAACGCCGTTCAAAGAAGGGGGTGAAGAGTTCAAAGCGCTTGAACTTTACGTCGCATCTCGTGCGAACGGTTTGATGGTTGAGACACCGTCAGTTCGTAACTAATTGGATGACCCCGTGGCCATATGCTACGGGGTTTTCTTTAATCTAATTCATTCAAATATGCGCATATGTCGCATCGGATAGGAAAAACAACATGATCTCTCGTCGCGATTTTCTACAAGTCAGCATGGCTGCATCTGCCCTTTATGGGGCGTCAGGATTTGGAAATTGGGGCCGCTTGGCCGCGCAACAGCGTCTGACGCAGGATGATTTGTTGAATTTTGACACATTTGGAAATGTGACGCTTATCCATGTGACAGACATCCACGCGCAGATGAAGCCAATCTATTTCCGTGAACCCGAAATCAACCTTGGTGTTGGTGGGGCTCGGGGGCAGATGCCGCACATTACAGGTGCAGATTTCCGTCGTGCCTATGGAATTGCTGATGGGTCTCCCTCTCATTATGCACTGACATATAACGACTTTTCTGCACTTGCAGGCACCTATGGCCGTGTTGGTGGCCTAGATCGTGTCGCAACAGTCATAAATGCGATCCGTGCGGATCGCCCTGATGCACTTTTGCTCGATGGCGGTGATACATGGCACGGGTCCTACACATGTTATCACACAGAAGGCCAAGATATGGTCAATGTGATGAATGCATTGAACCCCGATGCCATGACGTTCCACTGGGAATTCACATTGGGATCAGAACGCGTTCAAGAGATTGTTGAAAACCTCCCCTTTGCGGCTCTTGGACAAAACATTTTTGATGCTGAGTGGGACGAACCAACTGACTTGTTCCCCCCTTATAAAGTGTTTGAACGCGGCGGCACCAAGATTGCTGTGATCGGTCAGGCGTTTCCTTACATGCCAATCGCAAACCCTGGTTGGATGTTCCCGGAATATAGCTTTGGTATCCGGGATGAACGGATGCAGGAAATGGTGGACGAAGTCCGTGACATGGGCGCGGAAGTGGTTGTTGTTCTGTCCCACAACGGATTTGACGTAGACAAAAAAATGGCAAGCCGTGTGTCAGGTATCGACGTGATTTTGTCAGGCCACACGCATGATGCATTGCCAGAACCTGTTTTGGTGAACGAAACGATCATCGTTGCATCGGGTTCTAATGGTAAATTCGTCAGTCGCGTTGATTTGGACGTTCGTGATGGACGTATGATGGGGTTCAAGCATAAATTGATCCCAATCTTCTCAGACGTCATCACACCTGACGCACAGGTTGCTGCATTGATTGACGAACAACGCGCGCCCTATATCAATGAATTGACAGAGGTGATCGGCCAATCCGAAAGCCTACTTTACCGCCGCGGCAACTTTAACGGATCATGGGATGATTTGATCTGTCAGGCTCTGATCGAAGAGCGTGAGGCAGATATTTCAATGTCGCCGGGCGTGCGTTGGGGGCCATCGATCCTTCCAGGTCAGGATATCACGCGTGAAGATATTTGGAACGTCACATCAATGACATATGGCAAGGCGTATCGCACCGAGATGACAGGTGAATTTATTCACGTCATCCTAGAGGACGTGGCGGATAACTTGTTCAATGTTGATCCTTATTACCAACAGGGCGGCGATATGGTCCGTATCGGTGGCATGGGATATCGCATCGATATCAATCAGCCACAGGGCAGCCGCATTTCTGAACTCACCCTGCTGAAGACAGGGGAACGAATTGATCCTGCGAAAACCTATGTTGTTGCGGGATGGGCGTCAGTTAACGAAGGCACAGAAGGTCCACAAATCTGGGATGTTGTAGAAGATTACATCCGCAAACAGGGCACAGTGACAGTTGCCCCAAATAATAGCGTCAAGGTTGTTGGCGCGTAACAGTGCCACGATTTAATTTTAATAGAGGAGCAAGTAGACGAATGACAGTCAGCTTCACAGATAAAAAGGCATCGCGCCGCCAGTTTTTGGCAGGTGCTGCTGCTGCGGGTGCAGGCACCGTTGCAGCATCGGCAGCGTCAGCAACAGGTGGGGATCCCCTAATCACAGAAATCCAAGAATGGGCACAGGTAACTGGCGACGGTGTTGATGCAACACCTTACGGCATGCCAATCCGTTTTGAAGGCGACGTCGTGCGTCGTAATGTTGAATGGCTCACGGCGGACACTATCAGTTCGATCAACTTCACACCGATCCACGCGTTGGACGGAACGATCACACCACAGGGCTGTGCTTTCGAACGTCAC
>JAAEZW010000076.1:0-3557 GCA_018222665.1 Paracoccaceae bacterium | reverse complement strand
ACGTTGTGCGTCGGAATGTTGAATGGCTGACGGCGGATACCATCAGTTCGATCAACTTTACACCTATCCACGCACTGGACGGAACGATCACACCGCAGGGCTGTGCATTTGAACGTCACCACTCTGGTGCGATCGAGCTGGCAAAGGAAGACTATCGTTTGATGATCAACGGTCTTGTCGATCAGCCTTTGGTTTTCACATACGAAGATCTGGAACGTTTCCCCCGTGAAAACCATGTGTATTTCTGCGAATGCGCGGCGAACACAGGAATGGAATGGGCCGGTGCGCAGTTGAACGGTGTTCAGTTCACGCATGGTATGATCCATAACATGGAATACACAGGTATCCCTCTACGCACGCTATTGAACGAAGCTGGCGTTAAAACAGAGGGTAAATGGGTATTTGTTGAGGGTGCGGATGCCTCTTCAAACGGTCGCTCAATTCCAATAGACAAGGCGTTGGATGACGTTTTGGTCGCATTCAAAGCAAACGGTGAAGCGCTGCGGAAAGAGCATGGCTACCCTGTGCGTTTGGTTGTCCCAGGTTGGGAAGGCAACATGTGGGTCAAATGGCTGCGCCGTGTTGAGGTCACTGAAGGCCCCGTTGACAGCCGCGAAGAAACATCGAAATACACAGATACGTTGGAAGACGGAACATCACGCCGCTATACATGGGCGATGGATGCGAAATCTGTTGTGACTTCGCCAAGTCCACAATCCCCAATCCGCCATGGCAAAGGCCCACTGGTTATCACGGGTCTTGCCTGGACAGGTCGCGGTGCAATCACCCGTGTGGACGTTTCGATTGATGGTGGCAAAAACTGGCAAGAGGCCCGCTTGGCCAAGCCGGGCGAAAAAATGGCACTGACCCGCTTCTATTTGGATATCGAATGGGACGGAGGGGAAATGTTCCTACAGTCACGTGCGCATGATGACACAGGTTACGTGCAACCAACCAAAGATCAACTGCGTGAAGTGCGCGGTCTGAACTCAATCTACCATAACAACTGTATCCAAACTTGGTGGGTCAAACCAAACGGCGAGGCAGAAAATGTCGAAATCTCTTAATTTATTCGTAGGAGCGGCATTTAGCGTCGCAACAGTCATGGTGGTTGCATACAATTATGCGGACCGCAACGTGGCACCAATGCCTGAAAACCCAGCGATCGTGTCATTTGACGTCGATCCTGATTTCGCCCTGATTGCGTCAGCACAGGCTGCTGGATCAGGAATGCGTGAAGGTAAGTTCAATCTTGGCCGTCCAGCATTGGATGTTGAAGTGGCAGCATGGGATTGGGATGTCAGCCCTGACGGCACAGGTTTGCCAGATGGGTCAGGTAATGCCTATGACGGAGAAGAACTGTTTGCTGAACATTGTGCGGTATGCCACGGCGATTTCGCCGAAGGCGTAGATAACTGGCCAAAACTCGCGGGCGGTATGGACACATTGGATCACGAAGATCCTCTAAAAACAGTTGGCTCTTATTGGCCGCACCTTTCAACTGCGTTTGATTACGTGCGTCGTTCAATGCCGTTTGGCAATGCAGGCAGCCTGACAGATGATGAAACATATGCGATCGTCGCTTATATTCTGTACTCAAACGACCTGATTGATGATGAGTTTGAGCTAAGCCGTGAAACATTCTTTGATGTTGAAATGCCAAACGCAAATGGCTTTATCATGGATGACCGCGCAGAAACAGAATACACAATTTTCACAACAGAAAATGCCTGTATGTCTGACTGTAAAGACAGCGTTGAAATCACAATGCGCGCGGCTGTATTGGACGTGACCCCAGAAGAAGAGGGCGCAGAAGAAGCAGGAGCACCAGCAGTGGTTGAAGAAACCGTTCAGGTGGCCGTCGTCGAAGAAGTTGTTGAAGAAGCTGCACCAGCAGCGGCATCTGTATTGGACGCAGACTTGGTAAAAGCGGGCGAAAAAGCATTCAAGAAATGTAAAGCCTGCCACCAAGTTGGCGAAGGTGCAAAAAACAAATCTGGTCCACAGTTAAACGGTGTCGTTGGTCGTGCGATTGGTGGTTTGGATGACTTCAAATACTCGAAAAACATGGCTGCAATGGGTGCAGAGGGCGTTGTTTGGAACGACGAAACACTTGCTGCGTTCCTTGCAAAACCAAAGGCCTATATCAAAGGTACAAAAATGTCTTTCTCTGGATTTAAAAAGGAAGAAGACATCGCAGCGACGATTGAATATCTGAAATCGTTTTCTCAGTAATCTTTGATTATCTCATGTAGAAAGGGCGCTTTTGAGCGCCCTTTTTCATTTTAAGCGAAGGATTTCGATGAATTTTGGAATGTTCTCTTTAAAACGGAAAAATCCATGTGTGGCCTTGGGCCAGCATAGCGTGTCATAGGGCGCGCGAATTTCACAAGTTTGGATGCCCACGGCAGACAATTGCGCAGCTATTTTATCCAGATTTGTGCGCATCGGACCAACGGTTGGTGTTGGAACTATGATTTGTTCCAAATCTGCATGTTTTGCCCATGCGATCACATCTTCGAGCGTTGTGGTGTCCGTAATGTCGGGTAAACGATCTGCATACCGCATAATGCATTCTTTGCGGAGCCCATCAACGAAGCTTTGCACGGTGTCTGAAACATGCCACGGACTAACGCCCGTCAGGGACGGCAAATAGGCCGCCGTGTGAAGGTTTTTCGGTGCTGCGGCCAGCAGGTGGGTCAAATCAAAGTCATCGTCATGCAAGAGGAACCCAGTACGTTTCGAGGGCTCAATTGCATTTGGGACCGATAGGGGCATCGGTTTGGGATGATCCGGATGTCCAAGTGGGCGCGCATAGGGTGCAAGCACTGTTGGCCGAAACCGGCCTTCTGTGAATTTTGCAATATTATCGGCACGCGCAAGATAGGTTTTCCCAGCAGTATGCAACCCACATACCCACCGCCAGCTAAGTGTGTTTGATGCGGGGTCTCCGTCCAACAGGTGCCGCATGAAAAAATCAGCACCCAGTTCCCAAGGCAGTTCCAGAGTATGCACCCAGATCGAGGCAAACCACATCCGCGCATGATTGTGCAAATACCCTGTTTCAACCAATTCCTTGGCCCAGTGGTCAAAACAGTCTATCCCCGTTGTCCCATAACACGCCGCCTCCCATTGTTGACGCAGGCCACCTTGGGACATGACATCATGCTTTGCCTGTGCCAATGCCGCTTGGTAATTCGCCCAAACCGATGGGCGCAATTCCAACCATCCTTTCCAGTAAGTGCGCCAAAACACCTCTTGGATAAATTTTTCTGCGGATTGGGCGCCATGCGCGCCCAGTACGGATTTTAAAACCTCAACCTCGCTGATCGTACGGCGGCGGATGTAGGGGGAAAGTTGGGACACTGATTTATGCGCATCCGCACCGCGATCATAATTGCGCCCTTGGGCATATTTGATGCCAGCGGCGGGAATGAAATCTTTTAATCGGCGCAAGCCGTCATCGCGTGTCGGGGTGAAATACATAACAATTCTTGGGTTGGGTTGGGGTGAGAAAGACCTAAGGAAGGGTGTTTCAAGTGGGTTATTTCGCCCAC
>JAAEZW010000075.1 GCA_018222665.1 Paracoccaceae bacterium | reverse complement strand
GACCCAAGGCGAATCGCTTTTATCCCTTGCAAATGGTGGGATGCGCACAACGCCCGTCGCGATGGAATACACTGCCGAGGCCAGTTATGCACCTATGGTGTCGCTGCGCAGTGGGCCCTATAAATTCAATCGCTGTGCATTGGACCCCGATCAATTGTTCGATCTGGAAAACGATCCCCATGAATTGGTCAACTTGATCGATAATCCCGAATTCGACGACATCCGCGCTAAATTCAGTGTGCTGGCCGATGCAAAATGGGATTTGGCGCGTTTTGATGAAGAGGTGCGCAGATCACAGGCGCGTCGTTGGATTGTCTATGAGGCCCTGCGCAATGGTGAATATTATCCGTGGGATTATCAACCGCTGAAAAAAGCGTCAGAGCGCTTTATGCGCAATCATATGGATTTGAACGTGCTAGAAGAAAGTCAGCGTTTTCCGCGCGGCGAGTAACCTGAATTCGGCAAAGTCTATAATAGCCTGAACATGTCTGGTTGCAGGGTTTATTTTGTGCCCTAGTTCCTTGGCCAAAGGACAAGTCATGCACAACACTCAAACCCCATTGCGCAGCGCGCGCGTTCCTGCATCCCAAGTTGAACGGTCATTGCGGTCTGCTGGGTTGTTCATGCGTTTGGGGGCAAGTGCGGGTACGCAGATCGCAAAAGATCTTTTTCGTTCCCGTGAAGTTGATGTGAAATCTGCTGTCCTGTCGCCGCAGAATATTCAAACTGCGGTGAATTCGTTGAAACACTTGCGCGGTGCGGCGATGAAGTTTGGACAATTGGTATCACTGGATGAAAGTGTTGTTTTGACACCCGAACTTGCCGCGATTTTTGCGGAGCTGCGCAATACTGGATATGCGATGCCATCCAAACAGTTGCGTAAGGTGCTGGACAAAAACTGGGGCCTTGGTTGGCAAAAGCAGTTTAAATCATTTGATGTCCGTCCCATTGCCGCCGCATCCATCGGGCAGGTGCATCGTGCCAAATTAAAAACGGGCCAGGAGGTAGCGATCAAAGTGCAATTTCCCAACATGCGTCGCACAATTGATGGGGATGTCAGCACATTGATTACAATGGTCAAAACATCTGGTGTGGCCCCCGAGAATTTAGATATTGATCATTATGCATCGCTTGCACGCGATCAGTTGATTGCAGAAACAGATTATCTGCAAGAGGCTGACAACTTGCGCCAGTTCGCGCAATATTTTGCAGGGGATGCGCGATACCGCGTGCCAAAAGTTTATGATGATCTGTCCACAACTGACATTCTGGTGATGTCGCTGGAAAACGGTGTCCCACTTGAAACAACGCGGGATTGGCCCGCGGATCAGAAAAACCGCATTGGGCAAGATTTGGTCGATCTGGTCCTAAGGGAAGTGTTTGAATTCAATCATGTGCAAACCGATCCGAACTTTGCGAATTATTTGATCGATCCAGATACACATCAATTGATTTTATTGGACTTCGGCGCTTGTGTGCGGATTTCTGAGACGAGTTTGAACGTTTATCAAACCCTTTTGAATGCAGGGATCACATTGGAACCAGAGCGCATAAAGTGGATTTTTCTGGATCATAATTTGCTGCCCCCTGAACTGAATGCGGCAGAGGATGCATTTGTAGATCAAGTGTTAGAAACGGTCACGGCCGAATTGGCGGCGGCGGACACGTTTTCGTTGGCGCAGTCACGCGTGTTCGATTTGCTGGATCTAAATGACGTGAAACTTTATTCTGCGCTCCTGCCACACGAAAATTTGCCTGTTGATCTGGTTTTTACACAACGAAAAATCATTGGAATTGTTCTGTTTTTGCGATCCTTGGGGGCCAGCCTGCCTGTCATGCAAATGCTGAAGACCTATGAAAATCGCGGCTAATACAGAATGTTGAATTCCGCCCGTATTGCACGTTCTTGTTCGTCCGTTAAATAGATGGGTTTGTGCTCAGACAGAATTTTCTTTGCCTTAAAATTCGCCCGTTCCCACGCGCTGGTTGCTCCTGTTTCGGCCCAGGTGCGCGGTTCATTGCGATCTGCAATATCTGGATAGAAATAATCGCGTTCCATCGCGGCGTAGGTGTCACTCTTTCCTAAGAAATGTCCTTCGCCCAAAACAGCTTCACAGATCGTTTCAAACCCCAGGGTTGCGTCATTCACTTCGATCCCGCGCAGGGCTCTATAGGAATTTGAATGCATTTCATCGTCCAAAACAAACCCTTCAAAGCTTGCGCCCAAAAGCGATGCCGTCATGCCAGAGCTTTCATAGATCAGGTTCCCGCCTGAAAGGGCAGCAGCGATAGATGTCATCCCTTTTTCCATGCCATATTGGGCATCAATCGCCTTGGCATCTGTCATCGAACTTGCCACACCTGATGGGAGGCCCAGCCAGTTTGACACCTGCGCTGAGGCCGCGTTTAAAACGGCGGTTTCACCACTGCCGCCCGCAAATGCCCCCGTGCGTAGATCGATTACAAAAGGCCAGTTGGAAAACACCATCGGAAAACTCGGGCTGATGGTTTGAACCATGACCAAACTTGCAAGGGTTTCTGCCAGTGATTGTGTCAATATCCCTGCCAAAGTAGCCGGCGCTGTTGCGCCCGCTTGGGCCGCGGTGATACAGGACATTGGGATATTGTGTTTGATGCACTCATAAACAACATCAACGGCGTCTTCCGCATACCGCAATGGCGAAATCACAGGGCTGATGTGCGCCTTAAGAAAGGGGCGTTTTGCAAATTCACCTTCACCACCCGCAGCGATGTCCATCATCCGCACAATCGGGGCGACGTGTGGGGCGATGGTGAAACTGGTGGCGACAGGTTTTGTTGTATTTTTTAGCAATGCGAAAACTGTATTCACATCCAGATCAAAATTATCGGGCACATCCGTTGCAACACAACACCGTGTAAACCAACTGACATTACGTAATGTATCCTGAAGTCTGGTAAAGTGATGCAAGTCTTCCAATGTGGATGGCCGATATTGGGCCGTATCAATATCCAATGTCTGAACCGCTGCGCCGCCTGTTCCAAAATGAACACGATCGCCACCAATTTGTATGGACCTGTTCGGATCGCGGCCGTGCAATTTAAATTGTTTGGGGGCTGTTTTGATGGCGCGTTCAATCATCTCCTTCGGGAATAAGATGCGTTCCCCAGAAATCGTGGCGCCATTTTTCAACAGATCTTGTGTCAGGCGCTCTGGAACTTCGCCCATACCCAACTCTGACAGCAATCGCACGGCAGTATCGTAAACCTTTTGAACCTCAGTTTCGCTCAGGGGTTTGTACTGGCCTCCAAATGCACCAGGTGGACAAGGGTCGAACTTTGTGGGCGCTGCGCGTTGCGCGACTTTTTTACGTCGTCCTGATCGCATTTGAATGTCGTTTCCCTGTTAGCGTGACATCTTTTTCGCGACTAAACACCTTCATTGCGACTTGGCGCAATGGTTTCTTTTCTGTTCACAAAAAATTCTGTTGTTTTCCAAAGACGCCTTTGTGAGAACTAACAAAAATATAACTACAGACAGGGGACTCTCATGAAAACTCGGACCAAGGTTGTTGTGATTGGTGGCGGCATTGCGGGCTGCTCAACACTTTATCATCTGACGCAAGAGGGATGGTCCGACGTTGTATTGGTGGAGCGGGATGAGTTGACCAGTGGGACAACATGGCATTCCGCGGCGCAGGTCACGAATTTTGGGATGAACCAAACCATGGTGGGCCTTAAATCGCATTCCATCGCCCTTTACAAAAAACTGCGGGATGATCCCGAATATCCTGTGGGGTATCACCATGGCGATGGTGGGATACGATTAGCAAACACCGAAGAACAGATGCAGGGGTATCGCCACTTCGCGTCTATGGCGCGCGGAATGGGTGTTGAGTTTGAGGTGATTGACGCCGAAGAATGTGCGCGCCGCCATCCCTTAATTTCAACGGAAAATTTACTTGGCGGTCTTTGGGATGGTGAAGACGGGGACATTGACCCCGCGCAATTGTGTCAGGCCTTGGCCTATCACGCACGAAAAGCGGGCGCAGAGGTGTACAGAAATACACCCGTGACGGGGCTGCGTCAGCACAAGGATGATACATGGACAGTCGAAACCGCAAACGGAAACATCGATTGTGATTTCGTTGTAAACGCCTGTGGGTACCGCGTGAACGAAGTTGGCGCAATGATGGGTGTGCATCATCCCGTCGCCTCAATGGAACATCAGTATTTCGTGACTGAGGACATTGACGGTATTATTCAGGCAGGCCACCGCATGCCATTGTTACGCTGCCCAATTTCCGACTATTACAGCCGTCAGGAAAAAAATGGCTTGCTGGTTGGGTTCTATGAACAGGATTGCAAACCATGGGGCATGGATGGGATCAGCCCAAGTTTTTCAAATGATTTGTGTCCCGATGATCTGGAACGCGTGATGGATGTCCTTGAAGGAGCCTTTGCGCGGATGCCCGTTTTGGCGGATGTGGGGATCAAACGCGTGGTCAACGGTCCGATTACCTACACAATCGACGGCGCGCCCTTGGTCGGGCCGATCCCGGGAAAACGGAATGCATTTTGTATTATTGGTTTGCGCGCGGGACTGGGGGAAGGCGGTGGCCATGGTTGGTTGCTTGCGCAACAAATCGTTCATGGTGAGGCGTGCTATGACACTTGGTGTTTGGACCCACGGCGTTTCACGGGGCACGCAAATGTTGAATTGACGTCTTTAAAAGCGATTGAGGATTATCAGAACGAATTTCGGTTTCATTTCCCGCACGAACACCGCCCCGCAGGACGACTTGCAAAAACCACATCGCTGACCCCAATTCTTGCGGCCAAAGGTGCCGAGTTTACAGTTGTGAATGGGTGGGAACGCGTGGATTATTTCAAACCTTCCCCAGATTTTCATCCCCGTCACACGTTCGACTTTGACGAAAGCTTTGATGTGATCGCGAAAGAAGTTGAATTGGTTCAAACCAAGGTTGGTCTGAGCGAGGTGAATGGATTTAATCGTATCGAAATCACGGGCGCGGATCGGCATTCTTTTTTGGATCGCATGATGTGCGGTCATGTTCAAAAACGCGATGGCCGTGTGGGTTTGGGGTATCTTTTAAACCACCACGGCATGATCAAGGCAGAGGCGACTGTTGCAAATATTCCAGCCAGTGATCGCGGCACAGATCGCGTTTGGTATGGGTCGGCTGCCGCCAGCGAATATCATGATATGGATTGGCTAACATCACATGTTCAAGATGATGAGGATGTTCAATTCAAATCCCTGACAAATGATCAAACTATTCTGGTTTTGGCGGGCCCGCGGGCGCGGGATGTTTTGTCAAAAGCTGCGCGTGGGGATTGGAGTAAAGCCGCCTTTCCATGGTTAAGCGTGCGGGAATGTTTCATTGGGTTTGCGCCCGCCACGGTCATGGCGGTTAGCTTTTCTGGCGAATTGGCCTATGAAATTCATGTGCCTAATTCCGCACTTTATGCGGCTAATCTGGCGCTGACGGATGCAGGTGTTGAACATGAATTGGGATTGTTTGGCACGCGTGCGGTGGAATCCATGCGGATGGAAAAAGGGTTCTTGCACTGGAAGTCGGATCTGATCACGGAATTCGATCCCTTCGAAACGGGGCTGGATCGATTTGTCAAAATGGATAAACCCGATTTCATCGGCAAAGCCGCGTTGGAAAACCGCGTTCGCAATGGCGTTCAGAAACGCTTGGTGTCGCTGGAAATCGACTGCGATCACGCGCCTGCCTATGGCGGTGCATCGCTTATGCAGGGGGGCGATGTCGTTGGCACGATCACCTCTGGGGCCTGGGGGTATCGAGTCGGCAAAAACTTGGCCTACGCTTTTATTGACCCTAAATTTTCCGAAATTGGCACATGCGTGAAACTTGATCTGTTGGGGCAGTTGGTGGATGCAACTGTCTGTGCACCATCACCCTATGATCCCAATTTCGAATTGCTGCACTAATTAGGAAAACAGGCTTTCGCTAATGCGTTTGGCCGCGGCCTGAAGCATGTCCTTTTTGGCGACTGCATCGTCAATATTGATCCGTTGTGTTGGGCCGTGAAATGCAAGCGCCGCAATGTATCGGTTTCGTGGATCTTTCACGGGAACTGCAATGGCGACCATATCGTCCATGAATTCTTCACGATCCAGCGCATATCCGTTTTTGCGCACGTCTTTAATTTCCGCGTGCAACGACTCTTTGGTTACATGTGTATTGGATGTCATGTTCCGAAGGTCAATCGCCTCTAAAAACCCTTTTAATTTGCGATCTGGCAAACTGGCCAAAAATGTTTTGCCGCTGGCTGTGCAGTGGAAGGGGACGCGCGACCCGATGGGCAGCTGAATACGGAATGCCCAATCGGTTTCAACACGATCAAGGTAATCCATTCCCGTTTCACGTGGGACGGCATAGTTCACTGTTTCGCCCACTTCTTGGGCAACGTCCGTCAAAATTTGCCGCCGCGTGATATGATCGCGGGAATTATAGAGAAGCCCTGCACCGATTTCGCGTAGGCGACGCCCCACCTGATATTTACGGCTGTTATCGGGGCGCGTGATGAAACCGTGTTCTTCTAGCGTGACGCAGAGACGATGTACGGTTTGTTTGGGTAACCCCAATTCCGCGTTGATCTCTGTCGCTGTCATTGGGCGGTCGCTTTTGCCCAGCACCTCAAGGATCAAAAGCGTTCGCAGATTGGTGGGGGTTTCCGTTACGTCGTGCGCCATCGTTTTGTCCAATTTCCGAAAAGAAAAATATTTACTTGTTCCTCGAATCGTAGTTAGCATGTTTTTTAACAAAAAACGAGAATAAAAGTCTCATTATTTGATAATTGGGGAAAAATGGAATTCGATTTCGTCGTTGTAGGGGCTGGATCAGCTGGTTGCGCGCTGGCAAGCCGTCTTTCAGAAGACGGGCGCTACACCGTTGCGCTGATCGAAGCTGGCCCCAAAGACACGAACCCATGGATCCACATTCCCGTTGGATATTTCCGCACAATGGGAAATCCGAAATCGGATTGGTGTTACAAAACTGAACAAGATGACGGGATCGCAGGGCGTGCAATTCCGTGGCCTCGTGGTCGCGTATTAGGTGGATCAAGCTCGATCAATGGTCTCCTTTATGTACGCGGCCAAGCCCAGGATTACGATGGTTGGGCACAGATGGGCTGCACTGGCTGGAGTTGGAACGACGTCCTACCGTTGTTCCAACGTTCAGAAAATTGGGAAGGCGACGATGACACGGGCCTGCGTGGCAAATCGGGGCCTCTCTCTGTGCAAAACTCACGCCTGACCCGCGAAGTCGTTGACAAATGGGTCGATGCGGCAGTGAACGCGGGGTATAAGCGTAATCCTGATTATAATGGTGCTGACCAGGAAGGCGTTGGGTATTTCCAACTGACGATGAAGGGTGGTCGGCGGTGTTCGTCGGCCAAGGCGTATTTGTCGGATGCGCGGGGACGGCCCAATCTGGAAATCATAACAGATGCCCAAACTGAAAAAGTGATCATCAATGATGGCCGCGCCATGGGCGTACGCATCCGCCGCCACGGACAGATGCAAACTATCACGGCCCGTGCCGAAGTTATCCTGAGCGCAGGCGCAATTGGATCACCACAAATCCTGATGCTTTCAGGGATTGGTTCGGGGGATGAATTGTCCCAACATGGAATTTCTGTGGTCGAGGATCTTCAGGGCGTTGGTAAAAATTTGCAAGACCACCTTCAGGCCCGCCCCGTTTTTAAAACGACGTTAAGCACGATTAATACGGAAACGAACAATATCTTCAAACAAGGTTTGATCGCGGCGCAGTATGCGTTGACGCAGCGCGGCCCGATGACCATGGCGG
>JAAEZW010000074.1 GCA_018222665.1 Paracoccaceae bacterium | reverse complement strand
CGTCGATGGGCCGCATCCTTTTGAAAACCTGAAACGTGTCGAATCACCCACAACCTACATTGATGAGGTGCGTGTGGCCCGCGTTCCAAAACGCACGGATATGTTCGCGCGTGCGCAGTTTGGGGACATGGGCAAAAACCTGCAAGAGGGGGCCAAGGGTGGCTATTACGCGCGCAAGGCCGCGCCATCCTGTGCGCAACGGCGTGCATTGGGCGCCTTTGTCCTGTTGCAGGATGGAGAGGCAAATGAACACGGCGCGCGCCCCGATGATTTGGCGCAGAATGCGGCTAACATTAAGGCGGCCAGTTATTTTTTGGGCGTGGATGCCGTTGGGCTGTCGCGCTGTCCCGATTGGGCGTGGTACAGTCATGATGCAACGGGTGCTATTTTGGATCCCCCACACAATAACGCGGTGTCGATGATCATCGATCAGGGTTACGAAACGATGGAGGGCGCTTCGGGTGATGATTGGATTTCTGTCGCCCAATCTATGCGTGCCTATTTGCGCTTTTCCCTATTGGGGGGCGTGATTGCCCAACAAATCCGCAACCTGGGATATAAGGCGAAATCCCACACAGTATTGGATGGTGAGGTGTTGCAGCCCCCCTTACTTCTGCTGTCAGGGTTGGGTGAGGTCAGCCGCATTGGCGAAGTTATTTTAAACCCCTACCTTGGCCCGCGCCTGAAATCCGGTGTTGTGACAACGGATATGCCATTTGAACATGACAAACCAATTGATTTTGGTCTGCAAAATTTCTGCAAAAACTGCAACAAATGTGCCCGTGAATGCCCATCGGGCGCAATTACTGCGGGACCCAAGTTGATGTTCAATGGCTATGAGATTTGGAAGTCAGATAGTCAAAAATGCGCCAGTTATCGCATTTCAACCGAAGGCGGCGCCATGTGCGGGCGCTGTATGAAAACCTGTCCTTGGAACCTAGAAGGCCTGTTTGCCGAGGCACCGTTTCGATGGGCGGCCAGCAATCTTCCAATGCTTGCCAAACCTTTGGCGAAATTGGACGATATGGTTGGAAATGGTGAATTAAACCCCATCAAAAAATGGTGGTGGGACATCGAACTTTACGAAGACGGTGGATATAAACCTGCGCGAAAACCCGTGAATGCACGTGGTTTGCAAAAGTGCCTTGATCTAAAATACGAAGATCAAACAATGGCCGTTTATCCCGCAAATCTTGCGCCCCATCCCTATCCCTATCCGTTCCACATGGATCGCGAAGCCGGGATTGAGGCCTATCAGGCCATGATCACGGCAGAGGAATACAAACTTAAACTTGAGCGTGGTGAAACTGAACATCTGCATGTCTATTCCAGCGATGGGGATGCGCCCGTTGTGCGTGTTCAGGTCAGCAAGGTCGAAAAAATGACCCCAGATGTCACAAAATACGAATTCCAAACGCTGGATAGATCACCATTGCCAGAATGGAGCGCAGGAGCGCATTTGGATATTGTCGTGGCCCCTGAATTTTTGCGTCAATATTCCATGTCGGGTGACCCAGCCGATCGCAGCAAATATCAAATCGGTGTTCTGCGCGAAGATCAGGGGCGCGGTGGATCAAAAATGATGCATCGTATTTTTGTCGAAGGACGCAAAGTCTTCATTTCAAAACCCATCAATCATTTTGATCTAGTTGAGGATGCGACCAAAACTTTCCTGATGGGTGGGGGGATTGGCATTACGCCGATGATCGCCTTTGCACATCGGTTGCACGCTTTAGGGCGTGATTTTGAAATGCATTATTCGGCCAGTCGGAAAGAGGATGCAGGGTATTTAAATGACCTGGCCACTGTTCCGTGGGCCGATAAGGTGCAGTATCATTTCAGTGATCAGGGCACGCGCGCAGATTTGGCCAACATCCTGTCGGGATATCAAAACGGTTGGCATGTTTATACCTGCGGCCCTGAACGTTACATGAATAGCGTCATTGCCGCAGCGGACGCGGGTGGTTTTCCGGATGAGGCTCGACACCTTGAATATTTCTCGGTTCCTGAACAGCCTGATTATGTGAACCACGATTTCAAAATCAGGCTTGCAAAATCTGGGCGCGAATTTGACGTTCCAGCGGACAAAAGTGCGGCGGATGTTTTGATTGATGAAGGCTATAACATTGACCTGAAATGTTCCGATGGCATTTGCGGCGTGTGTAAATGCGGGGTGGTGTCAGGGGAAATTGAACATCGGGATTTCGTATTGTCGAAAAAACAACGCGAAACCCAAGTGATCCTATGCCAAAGTCGTGCTGCGGAAAAAGATGGCGTGATCGAAATCGACCTTTAATCAGGCGCTGGAATGCTGCCTTCTGTTAGCTTGGTTGAGATGTCACCCGCCGATGCCTTTAACCGGCCCAACAGGCCAGAGCGAATGACGGTATCCGCGCTTAGATGCTCTTCCAGCCACAAAAGGCTGATTGATCCATAAATTCCTTCCCGCGTGATGATTGGAACCGCGATTGCACCAATGGGAGGTGTTTCATCGAATGGGGGTTCCCAATACAGCTCTTCACGAATGCCATATCCCCGTTTTCGTGTGATTTCCAATTCTGCATCCAAACGGCCAGAATTATACCAACTGATGTCCTCTTTCCGCGCACGGTTCAGAAATGCCTTTATATGTTTTTCGCGCATCTCGTCCGACATATGGGCCAAAATGACGCGTCCATGGGCGGATTGGAAAAGCGACGGTTGTAACCCCAACCCTGTACGACCAGGCGCCATGGGACCGCGCAAACGCGTGCTTTCGATGATTTCAAACTGACCAAACCCGCGAATAGCGCAAAGATCAGAGGGCAGCGAGTAGGGGTTTTGGCGCAGATCCAGCAGAATGGGCACGGCTATTTCAGCCATAGGGTGTGCGCGCGCCTCTGCCCCCAGAATGTCGCCCAATGAATGGGACAGCTCATATCGTTTTTCAACGATCAACTGACGTACCCAGCCCCGGTCAATCATTGTCCCCAAAATGCGCAATAGACCTGCGTTATCCAAACCCGTTTTTTGCCGCAGTTCGGTTAGGGAACACGACCCAGATTGAGACAACACCTCAATCACCAAAAGCGCACGATCAACGGCGCGGATGCGTTTGATGCTCATGCTGACACCTTAGTTCACTGTGTGAACACACTAAATGCGTAAATGAGGCTGGAGTAAATGCTACAATCTAAATACACTCATGAAAAAGGTAGGAGAGGTCATGGAATACACGTTTTTGGACGACATTGAACGCATGCATACCGTTGCGTTTTATCAAAGCTATTTCTACGGCACGGGTGAAAAATCAGAGTTGATCACGCATCTGGAGCGCTTTCCAATGCATATTGAATGGTTGTTTCACGAGGTTATGTTTTTTATGAAAAGCGACGGTGTTAGCGCACGTTATGGGGCCGAAAATGCCGCAATGATCGATATTCGTGATGATCAGATTTTCCAATATTTCATGACAGGCACGGATGAGGCGAACACCTATTATGACAAACCCAGCTTGGCCAACTATCCCGATCGCATAATCGACATTGCCGAATTTATGTCGATGCATCCGCTGATTATCGAAGTGATTGTTTCGCACAAATTGGCAGGATCAAATATCCAATTGGTATGATTGTGGTCATCTCCTTGTGCATCACGCCTGAAAATGGTTCACTGCGCCCAAGTTTTAAAGGGGAAACAGATCCATGCGTCTAACGATACGCGCACTTTTAACCTCGATTGGACTATTCATCATGACAGCTGCAAATGCAGAACTACAAATCGAAACGATCACAGAAGGGTCAGGCCAAGCGGCCGAAGCGGGCAATAAGGTATTTGTTCACTATACAGGCAAGCTAGAGGACGGCAGCGTTTTTGACAGTTCGGTGACGCGCGGCCAACCGTTTTCGTTCACTTTAGGCGCGGGCCAAGTGATCCGTGGTTGGGAACAGGGCATTTTGGGTATGAAGGTCGGGGAAAAGCGTGTCCTGACAATCCCACCTGAACTGGGATATGGCGCTGCTGGTGCAGGTGATGCGATCCCACCGAATGCGACATTGACGTTTGAAGTTGAACTTTTGGACACAATGATCCCACCCCAGCTTGGCCAAGCAAATCCGCAAGAATTGTTGGATGCCCAAAAGAACGGGACCATCATCGTCGACATCCGCCGTCCAGAAGAATGGGTTGAAACAGGTGTTATTGAGGGCGCTGAACTGATCACGGCCTTTACGGCGGATGGGGGATTACACCCAGAGTTTCAGCCAAAATTCTTTGCCCTTGTTCAGGATCCATCCACACCGATCATGCTGTATTGCCGCACAGGCAATCGCACGGGAATGTTGGGCGATGCCTTGTTGAACCAAGTAGGCCTTACAAACATCAGCCACCTAACTGATGGTATTGTTGGATGGTCTGCAGGCGGATTTGAAACACAAACTTACACCGAATAACCTATTGTTATACATGTGAAATCTCATTTGTTCTGTGGAGTTTCGCTGATTTCTGTCAATGGGGGCGCATTTTTTAACATCTTTGGCTAAACTATGGAAAAGGATGCGAAAAAGCGATTCGGGCGGTGTTGCGGAAACGGTACCGCTATATTGAGCAGAATAGAGGATGGTTGATGGATAATATCGCCGAGTTTGAACGCCGAATTATTGTGGCGTTAGATAAAATCGAACGTCATATGACATCCGACGCATCTGCGTCATCAGATATTGGTCAATCAGAAGTAATGGCGGCATTAACCCTGCGCAATTCTGAGTTATTGAGCGATATTGATCGTTTGCAAAACGAATTAAATCTGTTGAAAGCCGAACGTGAAGACGAAAAGGCAGATTTGCAAGCACTGCACGAAGAACTGGAAGCCGCGCTGACGGCCGCAAGAGCAGAGGAGGGCGCCTAATGCCAGAGGTGACAATTGAAATTGGTGGCCGCCAGTTCGAAGTGGCCTGTCAGGATGGCGAAGAACACTATCTGCGCTCTGCCGAAAAGCTGCTTGATGCAGAAGCATCGGTTCTTCAGGAACAGATTGGGCGCATGCCCGAACCGCGGATGTTGTTGATGTCTGCGCTGATGTTGGCCGATAAAACAGCGGCCTTGCAGGAAAAACTAACCGACGCAGAGAAGTCGTTGGCGGACACACGTGTCGAGTTAGAACAATTGAAAAACGCACCCGCGCCAGAGGCAAAGACGGTTGAGGTGCCCATTATTCCGCCACAGGTCGGTGATAGCCTTGCCGATATAGCAGCACGCGCTGAAAGTTTGGCTCAACGCTTGGAAGAGTCGTAATAAAAACGTGTCCTTATTTCAGCAGTTTGAAACAGAACGGCTTTCGGCTTCGCATTGGGCGGAACCACCGCTGTGCCAGAGGCACGGCGCAGACTTGCAACGGAGCTGCCAGATTTACTGACACCCGATGTGATCGCGCATCTGCCGCCATTTTTTGATCTCACGGATCAAAATATAGATCAATGAATTGATGCAGGCGACGCGGAAAGTGATATCTATCTGATACGTGAAATAGGCATTTTCGCAATCATCGGGCTTCTGTTTCTAACGCTCCCATTTAATAACGACATTTAACTCGGATATCTCCTTGGGCAATCCGCGTGGGGAAAGGGTATGCAAGCGAACTACTTGTAGGACTGGTGTTGCACGTGCCCAAGACTGGTTTGCGTCTGCTTGGGGGTGTTGGTCGTGAAAACCCCGCATCCGCACAGGTGTTGCGAAAAACAGGTTTTCATGTCGTGCAAGAGTTGAGTGACACAGAAACAGAAATGTTTGGCATTTCCTTAAATTAAAAAAGGCCCCATGTAGGGGCCAATTCAAGTTATTTTAATTCGCAAATTAACCGTTTGCTTCGCGGATTTTGTCGGCCGCTTCTCTGTCATAACCAATACCATTGTCATCAAACAATGTGTCCAACTCACCAGAAAGGGTCATTTCGGTGATGATGTCACATCCACCCACGAATTCACCCTTTACATATAGCTGTGGAATTGTTGGCCAGTCGGAATAATCCTTAATCCCCTGACGGATGTTTTCATCGGCTAAAACGTTAATGTCCGTATAGTCAACGCCCATATAATTCAAAACACCTGCGACGCGGCTTGAAAAACCACACTGCGGCATTTCCTTGGTGCCTTTCATATAAAGCACGACGTCGTTGGCTTTGACTGTTTCGTCGATCTGCGTTGTTGAATCGCTCATAACTGTAATCCTTTGATGTGCTATTCTGGAACCTTAGTCGTCAGGGCAAGCGCGTGAAGCTCGCCATGTGATCCGTCCATCTTTCCTTTAAGTGCAGCATAGACCGCACGTTGTTGTTGAACACGGTTTTTGCCGCGGAAACTTTCGTCAATCACCTCTGCGGCGTAATGATTGCCATCACCTGCCAAATCCGTGATCGAGATTTGCGCGTCCGGAAAGGTTTCGCGGATCAACGCCTCAATCTCATGTGCCTGCATTGCCATAGGTAAACTCCTTTGAGTTTATTTATGTATCTATTGCCCCATTCAACAAGAGGAAAAGCAGCATTTTCTGCCTTTCCTCTGAAATGAACAGGTTTCTTAGGCGAAGGCCTCGCCAAAACTGTCGCGATATAGGGCACTTAGGTCGGCTAATTCGGCCTCTGATCCGCCAAATTTTACAGATTTGCCACCGAAACGCCCAACCGACTGAATGTTCAGCCCGGCTTGTGTTGCGGCCGCCATCAATGCCTCGGCCTGATCAAAGTTGCAGGCAATCAAATAACGCGCCTGATCTTCGCCAAACAATGTTGCGGTATCCGCGGCATCAAGGGTCACACCAACGCCTGAGGCCTCTGCCATTTCAAAGGCCGCAAGCGCCAATCCACCATCGCCCAAATCGCAGCACGCGCGGATCATATCACGATTTGCCAAAATGAATTCGCCGTGCGCCGATTCCGCGTCCAAATCAACATGCGGTGCATCCCCGTCTTCGCGATTGAAAACCTCAGCCAATAGGGCCGATTGCCCAAGGTGACCAGTCGTTTCCCCAAGGACAAGTGCCACGTGACCATCCCGCGCTCGATCCAGGATCGGCTTTTCGCCCGCCGCAATCAACCCAACCGCACCGATTGTTGGGGTTGGCAGGATCGCATTACCATCTGTTTCGTTATAAAGGCTGACGTTGCCTGAAACGATTGGCATGTTAAGTGCGGCAACAGCCGAACCAATCCCTTTGATGGCGCCTACGAATTGGCCCATGATTTCTGGTTTTTCAGGATTGCCGAAATTCAAATTGTCGGTGCTGGCCAAAGGACGCGCGCCGACAGAAATCAGGTTGCGATAGGCCTCTGCCACCGCTTGGCGTCCCCCCATTTCTGGGTTTGCACGCACATAGCGGGGCGTAACATCCGATGTGAACGCGAGTTTTTTGTCCGTACCATGCACACGGATCACACCCGCGCCAAATCCAGGGCGTTTCATTGTGTCGGCCATGACTTGGCTGTCATATTGTTCATAGACCCATTGTTTTGAGGCGTAGTTCACTGAGCTTATCAGCGCCTTTAGCGCATCAATTGGATCAACCTCTGGGACATCATCCATGTACGCCGCTTCAGGTGTTTCAACCCATGGGCGGTCATATTCTGGTGCGTTGCCCGACAAGGCGCGCAGTGGCAGATCCGCCTTACATTCGCCGTTCAACATGATAAGGAAGCGATCCTCGGGAATGGTTTCACCGACGATGGCAAAATCCAGATCCCATTTGTCGAATACGGCTTTGGCCTCGGCTTCTTTTTCAGGGCGCAGAACCATTAGCATTCGTTCCTGAGATTCAGACAGCATCATTTCATAGGCGGTCATGTTGGGTTCACGGGTTGGAACCTTTTCCAAATCCAAACGAATACCCAATTCGCCCTTATCGCCCATTTCCACGGCTGAACATCTCAAACCCGCAGCACCCATATCC
>JAAEZW010000073.1 GCA_018222665.1 Paracoccaceae bacterium | reverse complement strand
TTCAGCAATTGGTTGATGCGATGACGAATGTCGCAGGTCCCGAACCCGCGAAACTGATCAAATGGCAAGAGGACGCCGCCATCCAAGCGATTGTGAATGGTTGGCGTTATGACATGAATGCGCAAAAGGCGCTTCGCCTTGGGTTCAGTGCCGATGACAGTTTTGAAGATAACGTGCGCTATTATATCGAGGATGATCGGCCCTGATCATTTGGGAAATCAGACACGCCAATGATCCAATCGCGCACGTCAATGGCTTGGGCGCTTAGGGGTTTGTCCCGTGCCCAAACCAAATAAACGCCGCGCCCCGTGTTCCAGGCCCAATCTTTGCGAGCCAGCAATAATCCACGCTCTAACAAATTGCGCACGATGTGATCCCAGCCAAAGGCAAAGCCTTCACCAGACACGGCCGCTTGTAGGACCAAGGCATAATCGTTCAGGCGCAAACCCGCGTGAATGTCGCGGTTTGGGATATCATGATGGGCAAACCAATCGCTCCATGTGGGACGTTCGCGGATGGGTTCCTCTAGGTGGATCAGGCGTTCGTTCATCAGATTTGGGATCGAGCGCAGATTGCGGGCCGATTGCATCACGCGGGGGTGGGCGACGGGATATATGATTTCATCCGCGATTTTTGCGGCCTCATGACCCGCCCAGTTGCCATTTCCTACGCGTATGCCAAGTGATATATTTTCGACGTTCAAATCAACGTCCCGATCACTTGTTTGTAGGCGTAAGTCGATCTTTGGATGGATGGTGTGAAACGCACTTAGGCGCGGCATCATCCAATAATAGGAAAATGCCGATGATGTGGATAGGGTGACGTGTAGATTGCGACCCAATTCTTGTGTGGCTGTAATGGCCGCCTCTAAGCCTGATAAGGATCGCGAAACCCCCGCAAATAAACGCGCTCCAGCGGCTGTTAGGGTTACATTACGGTGGGCACGCACAAATAATACGGTGCCCAATGTGTCCTCAAGTTGACGGATGGCTGCGCTAACGGATGGCTGTTGAATGGCCAATTCCTCTGCCGCCCGGGTAAATGACCCCAATCGGGCCGCCGATTCAAATATGATCAGGTTGCGTGGGGATTGAAATTTTTTCCAAAAGTTTTGCATAGACTGTGTCTATCCAAAACATGGATTTTTTCAAGGGTCACAAAGTGGTTTTCTGTGCTTAGATAGCGAGAACTGAATTTTCGGAGCGGGCATTATGGCAAGACGCAGTCGCAAAGATCGCAGATCAACGGAAACCGTGGGCGGCGCGATCCCGTCCCCCTATATCCAACGCAGTGTTCCCCATTTCGATGTTTTGGATGAGGCGCAGTTGCAGCAATTGGATCAACAGGTTGATTGGTTGATCGAAAACATAGGCGTCGCCTTTCGTGATGATCCTGTTGCCTTGGACATTTGGCGCGCGGCGGGGGTTACGCCAACAGGCGAACACGGGGATTTAATTCGCGCGGATGCAAAATGGATCCGCGAATTGGTCGCCAAAGCGCCCTCTCAGTTCACGCAAATCTCGCGCAACCCTGCGCGCAATGTGACGATTGGGGGCAATCATCAAGTGTTCGCCCCAATCTATGGTGCGCCCTTTGTGCGTGATATGGAAAAGGGACGCAAATACGCGACCTTTGATGATTATGAAAAATTACTGAAACTGGTTTACATGCATCCAAACCTGCACCATGGCGGATTGGTCATTTGTGAACCCACCGATATCCCCGTGTCCAAGCGACATCTGGACATGGTTTATGCGCAAATGACCCTGTCGGACAAACCGCATTTGGGGGCCATCACCGAAAAAAGTCGTGCACAGGACAGTGTGGATATGGTGGAAATCATGTTTGGTGCGGATGTGATGGAGGAACATGTTTGCATCATGGCCAACGTCAACACCAACTCTCCCCTACTTGTGGACCGCGTGGTGAGTGAGGCGATCCAAGTCTATTCCTCTCGCGGGCAGGCGATGGTTGTGACGCCCTTTATCCTGACGGGGGCCATGGGCCCTGTCAGCACCGCAGCCTCGGTCGCGCAGGCGGTGGCCGAATCCATGATGTGTTGTGCCTTTGCGCAATTGGTGCGTCCCGGTTCGCCGTTTGTGATGGGTAATTTCCTGTCCTCGATGAGTTTGAAATCAGGTGCGCCCACATTCGGAATGCCCGAACCGGTGCTGTCCAACTATGTCATCGGACAAATGGCGCGGCGTTTGGGGTTGCCCCTGCGCTGTGGCGGATCCTTAACCGCATCGAAAATCGAAGATGCCCAAGCTGCCTATGAAAGTGCGGATAGCATGCATTCAACAATGTTGGCGGGATCAAACTATACCCTGCATGCGGCAGGGTGGTTAGAAGGTGGCCTGTCAACAGGATTTGAAAAACTGATCATGGATGCGGATCGGTTGGGAAGCTATCAAAAATTCTTGGGTCAGGGGCTGGATTTAGGCCCAGATGCCTTTGCACGCGATGCCTATGAACAGGTGGCGCCAGGGGGGCATTTCCTGGGCAGTGATCACACCATGCGCAATTACCAAACGGCATTTTATGAGCCGAAGTTGAGCGACAGTGAAAATGTCGAAAGCTGGGAAGAAGGCGGTTCAAAGGATATGCGCAAGCGTGCCTTTGAACGCTGGAACGAAATGTTGAAGCAATATGAACCACCCGCATTGGACGCGGCTAAGAAAGAGGCGCTGACAGACTATGTCGCGCGGCGCAAATCGGAATTGCCCGATGCGTGGTATTGAAGAGGGAGAGTGAAAAATGCCAACCATTCAAAAAGACGAAACAACAGGCGCCAAAGCCTTACCCAGCCACGCAAAAGTTGTCGTAATCGGCGGCGGTGTTGTTGGATGCTCCATTCTATTCCACTTGGCAAAATTCGGCTGGAAGGATGTGATCCTGCTGGAACGGGATGAGCTGACATCAGGATCCAGCTGGCACGCAGCAGGGCAAATCCACACGATCAGTTCGGACCCAAACATCAGTCGTCTACAAGGCTACACAATCGACCTTTATAAAGAGATCGAGGAGACATCGGGCCATTCTGTCGGTTTGCACATGACGGGCGGATTTTATTTGGCCTCGAACAAGGAATGGTACGACTACCTAAAACGTGAACGGTCCAAGGCGCGTTACATGGGATTGCATCAGGAATTCATCAGCCCGGCTGAGGTTGCTGAACGTCATCCACTGATTGATCCAAAACATTATTACGCGGCCCTTTGGGATGATCAGGATGGGGATTTGGACCCATCAGGCGCCACATATGCATTTGCGAAATCTGCGCGTGTTCATGGGGCGCAATATTTTACACACACACCTGTCACCGCAACCACGCAACGCGCAGATGGCAGTTGGGATGTCACCACGCCGCGCGGCGTGGTGAACGCAGAAATCATTGTGAACTGCGGTGGGCTTTGGGCGCGTGAGGTTGGTAAAATGGGTGGCCTTAACGTGCCTGTACAGCCGATGGAACACCATTATTTGCTGACCGAAAAAATTGATGAGGTTGCAAATTTCGGCTCTCGTCTCCCTTGCGGCATTGATTATGAGGCAAACATTTATTTCCGTCAGGAACGCGAAGGCATGTTGCTCGGCACCTATGAACCCGTGGGCACGCCGTGGAAGGTGGGCGGAACACCGTGGGATTTCGGGCACGAATTGTTGCAACCGAATTTGGACAACATCGCGGATCGATTGGAATTGGCCTTTGAACGTATTCCTGCACTGGCAGAGGCGGGGATCAAAGATGCAATCAACGGCCCATTCACCTTTGGTCCCGATGGCAACCCCATGATTGGCCCCGTTCCTGGCATGACCAATTATTGGTGCGCTGTCGGTGTTATGGCGGGCTTCTGTCAGGGCGGCGGCGTTGGTCTGACTATGGCGGAATGGATGATTGATGGGGAACCGTCAATCGACGTTTGGGCGATGGATGTTGCCCGCTTTGGCGATTGGGCGACCCCTGATTGGGGGACGGTCAAATCCACGGAAAACTATGAACGTCGCTTTGTGATGACCTTCCCCAACGAAACCTTGCCAAAGGGGCGCGTGCAGCAAACAACCGCGCTTTATGATCGTCTGGTGATGAAGGGCGCGCGGATGGGCCAATCCTTCGGGTTGGAAAACGCACTTTGGTTCGCAAATGACCCATCAGATGCGTGGGAGGATCCGACATTTGAACGCAATCGGTCCCACGATTATGTCGCCGCCGAATGCGCCGCGGTGCGCCGCGGTGTTGGCGGGATCGAGGTTGCAAACTTTGCAAAACACGTGATCAAAGGCGCAGGCGCGCGAGAGTGGTTGAACAAAACCATGGCGGGCTTCATTCCAAAACCTGGCCGCATCGCCCTGACCCCGATGATCACGGAAAAGGGCCGTCTTTATGGGGATCTAACGGTGGCCTGTTTGGCGGATGATCATTTCATGCTGTTTGGATCGGGCGTGATGCAGGATGCGCACAGCCGCTTTTTCGCAAAAACCTTGCCCGATGGGGTGACGCATGAAAACCAAACGGCTGAGTGGCATGGAATTGCCCTGTCTGGTCCAAAATCACGTGAATTGCTGTCCCGCATCACCCGAGATGATGTGTCAGCTGAGGGGATGAAATTCCGCGATTGCCGTGAAACCTTTGTTGGCGGTGTTCCTGTCGTTTTGAACCGCATCAGTTTTTCGGGTGAATTGGGATATGAGATTTATTGCCGTCCCCAATACCTATTGCGCCTATCCGAGGCGATTGAAGAGGCGGGTGCCGATTTGGGATACAAATGGTACGGCGCACGCGCATTGATGTCCCTACGCCTTGAAAAAGGATGGGGTGCATGGGGGTTGGAATTCCGCCCCGATTTTGATGCTGTCGAAAGCGGCATGGATGCGTTCATTAATTGGAATAAAGAGTTCACGGGAAAATCCGCAACTCTTGCTGCGAAAGAGGCAGGGCCAAAACGTAAATTGGTGACCTTGGTCATTGATACGCCCATTGATGTCACCTCCGATGAGGCTGTTTTGGTGGGCGACACGGCCGTGGGGTATATCACATCTGGCGGCTATGCCCATCACGCGAAATGTTCCATGGCGATGGCCTATGTCGCGACCGAACACGCGGCGGCGGGTACGACGCTTGATGTTGAAATTCTGGGCGAACGCTATGGTGCAACGGTGCAGGGCGCACCAATCTATGACCCAAGCGGTGCCAAGATGCGGGGGTGACGCATGGCATTTGCGACGATGCGCAATGGGAAAAGCAATCCACAAACGCGGGCCAGATGGCCTGCGTTTTTTTATGGAGTTGATTTCGTTTTGATTTACATGTTCAACTTCAGCCAAATGATAAAAAGCAGGGGTGGTCAAACATGAAAAAACCAGAGGATTTACGCTCAGCCCGTTGGTTTGCACCAGATGATTTGCGCTCATTCGGTCACAGATCACGGGCGATGCAGATGGGATTGGATGGTGCGGATTGGGAGGGAAAGCCAATCATCGCCATCATCAATACGTGGTCCGATTTATCGCCCTGCCACCACCATCTGCGCGATCGTGCTGAGTACGTCAAAAAGGGTGTTTATCAGGCAGGGGGTATGCCTGTTGAAATGCCTGTTCATTCCTTTGCCGAGCAATTTTTGAAACCGACTTCGATGCTTTATCGCAACATGGGCGCGATTGAGGTGGAAGAGACATTGCGTTCACACCCTATTGATGGCGCTGTTTTGATGGGGGGCTGTGATAAATCTACGCCCGCGCTTGTCATGGGTGCCGTCAGCATGTGTATTCCATTCATTTACCTGCCTGCAGGCGCCATGTTGCGTGGTAATTATGCGGGTGAAAAGCTGGGTTCTGGTACGGATGTTTGGAAGTATTGGGACGAACGGCGCGCGGGCAATATCAACAAGGAACAATGGGATGGTGTTCAGGGGGGCATTGCGCGCAGTTATGGCACCTGTATGACCATGGGTACAGCGTCCACCATGATGAGTATTGCAGATGGTTGGGGTCTGACCCTGCCGGGTGCATCCACAATTCCTGCCCCAGATGCAGGACATAAACGGATGTCGGCCGCTTGTGGTCGGCGCATCGTTGATATGGTGTGGGAGGATTTGACGCCTGATCAAATCATGACGCCCGCCAGCACGCGCAACGCAGTTACTGTTGCGATGGCCACCGGCTGTTCCACAAATGCAATCATTCACCTAATTGCGATGGCGCGCCGTGCGGGTGTGGACCTGACCTTGGATGATTTGGACGATATCGGTCGCACAACGCCCGTGATTGCGAATATTCGCCCCTCGGGCTCTGAATACTTGATGGAGGATTTCTATTACGCGGGTGGTTTGCGCGCCCTGATGATTGAGCTGGGTGATAAATTGGACCTAAGCGTTAAAACGGTGACGGGTAAAACCTTGGGCGAATGCCTAGAGGGGGCTGTGAATTACAACGATGACGTCATTCGTCCTTTATCTAACCCCGTTTATCATGAAGGATCCTTGGCTGTGCTCAAGGGGAACTTGGCCCCCGATGGGGCAGTCATCAAACCCGCGGCAATGGATCCCAAGTTTCAAAAACACCGTGGGCCCGCAATTGTTGCAGACAGCTATGATGAGATGAAAAAAATCATCAATGACGAAGATTATCCAATGACCCCTGATCATGTTTTGATCCTGCGCAATGCAGGGCCAATTGGGGGTCCAGGTATGCCAGAATGGGGCATGATCCCCATGCCAAAGGCGCTGTTAAAGCAGGGGCATCGCGATATGGTGCGCCTGTCGGATGCGCGTATGTCGGGCACATCCTACGGGGCCTGCATCCTGCATGTCGCGCCAGAGGCCTATATCGGCGGTCCACTGGCCCTGATTGAAACGGGGGACATGATTGAGGTGGATGTTCCAAACCGCATTTTGAACGTGGATATTTCGGATGCGGACATGGCAGCGCGTCGTGAAAAATGGGTGGCACCGCCCCCGCGGTATGAACGCGGCTGGGGACAGATGTATACACAGCATATCGAACAGGCAGATAAGGGATGCGATTTCGATTTCCTCCGCACGGATTTTGGGGCCCCCGTACCGGAGCCCGAGATTAACTAATGGCGCTGGGACAGTCGTTATGTGGGGTGTCGGGAATTTTGGTCACCCCCTTTGATGAAAGCGGTGCGATTGACCCACCGCGTTTGCTCCCCGTCATTGAACGCGCCGCTGCGGCAGGTGTTGATATCCTGACTGTGAACGGCAATACGGGCGAATTTTACGGCCTGTCCACGTCCGAGGCTGTGACCATGGTGCAGTCTGTTTGTAACTTGGTTGACGGGCGCGTCCCTGTTGTCGCGGGCATTGGACGTGCCCTCCCTGATGCGATTGCGCTGACACATGCATCTGTTGCGGCAGGTGCGGATGCGCTGATGATCCATCAACCCCCTGATCCATTCGTCGCGCCACGCGGGGTTTGTGATTATATTCGCGCCATTCGTGACGCCGCGGGGGATGTCCCCCTAATCCTTTATTTGCGCAACGATGGGGTTGGGGTGGATGCCATATCGCAAATGTGTTCAATCGAGGGAGTGATCGGTGTCAAATGGGCCACGGCCAATCCGATGGTTTTGAAACGTGCCATCGCGGCAGCCCCTGATCATATCACATGGGTTGGCGGTTTGGCCGAGGTTTGGGCACCCAGTTTTTATGTGGTTGGGGCGCGTGGCTTTACCTCAGGTCTTGTCAATGTGTGGCCCGAACATTCGGTTGCGATCAATTGCGCGCTAGAGGCAGGTGATTTTAATCATGCGCGTAGATTGATTGAAACAATGCAAGTGTTTGAGGATATCCGCGCTGCCGAACAAGGTGGTGCCAATGTCTCCGGTGTGAAAGCGGCGCTTGCCATGCTGGGCAATGACTGCGGCGGCGCGCGTCCACCTGCGGCCTGGCCGCTACGCGAAG
>JAAEZW010000072.1 GCA_018222665.1 Paracoccaceae bacterium | reverse complement strand
GTGGGCTTCCACCCGAGTTCATAGCGGAACTTGAGAAAGAGTTTGGTTTCGATAAACCACCGCTTGAACGGTTTCTAAATATGATGTGGAACTACATTCGGCTTGATTTTGGAGAGAGCTATTTTCGTTCAATCAGTGTGATTGACTTGGTTTTAGAAAAAATGCCCGTTTCCATTTCATTGGGGCTGTGGTCGACGTTGATTGCCTATATTGTGTCGATCCCGTTGGGTATTCGAAAGGCTGTAAACGATGGAACGCGGTTCGATACATGGACCAGTGGTATCATTATTATGGCCTATGCCATCCCAGGATTTTTGTTCGCAATCATCCTGTTGGTTTTGTTCGCGGGTGGATCGTATTATCAAATCTTTCCGCTTCGGGGGCTATATTCGGACAACTTTGCTGAATTGTCACTTTTGGGTAAAATTGCGGATTACTTCTGGCATATCGCATTACCCGTTATTGCCTCGACGATATCAGGATTTGCAACGCTCACGCTTTTGACGAAAAACAGCTTTTTGGACGAAATTCAAAAGCAATATGTGATGACCGCTAAGGCCAAGGGGTTGAGTGAATCGAGGGTGCTCTATGGCCATATTTTCCGAAATGCGATGTTGATTGTGATTGCTGGGTTCCCAGCGGTTTTTGTTGGCGTGTTCTTTGGGGCGAGTTTGATCATTGAAACCATCTTTTCTCTGGATGGCTTAGGACGTCTTGGATTTGAGGCGGCTGTCGCGCGTGATTATCCTGTGATTTTTGGCACATTGTTCATCTTTGGGCTTATGGGCCTTGTGATCGGGATACTATCGGATTTGATGTACGTCTTTGTGGACCCACGTATCGATTTTGAAGGGCGTGAGGGATGATGAAACTATCGCCACTTAACCAGCGCCGCTGGAAAAATTTCCGTGCTAATGGACGCGCATTTTGGTCATTGATTATTTTCGGTGTCCTGTTTGCGATTTCCCTCTGCGCAGAATTTATTGCCAATGATAAACCCATTTTGGTGAAGTATCGGGGTGAGTATTTTATGCCGATTTTCAATTTCTATCCCGAAACACGCTTTGGCGGAGATTTCAAAACAGAGGCGGTTTATCGCGATCCCGAGGTTCAGTGTTTGATAAAATCGGGCGGCGCAATCGATTGTTTCGATATCCCGTATGAAATTATGGACGAAATTTCCGCAGGTTTTTATTCAGGGACTGATTTTGAACGAGGTTGGTTAATGTGGCCGTTGATCCCATATTCCTACAACACGCCTGTTGATCGCCCCGGTGCCGCGCCACTGCCCCCAAATTCACAAAATTTGTTGGGGACAGATGATACCAAGCGGGACGTTTTGGCGCGTGTGATCTATGGATTCCGTTTATCCATATTGTTCACAATTTTGGTCACTACCCTATCCAGTATTATTGGAATCATCATGGGGGCCATTCAGGGGTTTTTTGGTGGTTTGACCGATTTGATCCTACAGCGTGTGATCGAAATTTGGGCCGCCGTTCCATCTCTGTATGTGATCATCATTATGTTTGCTATCTTGGGGCGAAGTTTCTGGCTCTTGGTCTTTTTAATGATTATGTTTGGTTGGACGGGCCTTGTTGGGGTGGTTCGTGCGGAATTTTTGCGGGCCCGTAATTTGGAATACGTACGCGCTGCCCGTGCATTGGGGGTCAGCGATTGGACAATTATGTTCCGTCATATGCTTCCAAATGCCATGGTTGCCACGTTGACGATGCTGCCGTTTATCGTGACGGGAACCATTGCAGGTTTGGCGAGTTTGGATTTCTTGGGCTTTGGCCTGCCGACAACTGCGCCGTCACTTGGTGAATTAACATTACAAGCCAAACAAAACCTACAAGCGCCGTGGTTGGGGTTCACTGCTTTCTTTACCTTCGCAATCATGCTTGCCTTATTGGTCTTTATTTTTGAAGGCGTGCGTGATGCGTTTGATCCAAGAAAGATATTCAAATGACGCCTGTTCTTTCTATTGAAAATCTCAGCATCGCCTTTACCCAAGAGGGTCGTTCACTGACCGTTGTGAATGGTGTCAGTTATCATATCAACCCAGGTGAGGTTGTCGCTTTGGTTGGGGAAAGCGGCTCTGGAAAATCTGTAACGGCGTTAAGTTCAATGAAACTGTTGGGGCGCAGCGCACAGATTTCTGGTAAGACACACTACAACGGTCAGGATATCTCGGATCACGATGAAGGGGCCTTGCGCCAGTTGCGAGGTAATGAGGTTAGCTTTATCTTCCAGGAACCGATGACCTCGCTCAACCCGCTACACACAATTGAAAAGCAGTTGCACGAGTCATTGGAGCTGCATCAGGGGGTCACAGGTACTTCTGCGCGTGCCCGGATTTTGCAATTGCTGGAACGTGTTGGCATTCAGGACGCAGAAACACGCCTGTCGGATTATCCACACCAACTTTCTGGTGGACAACGACAGCGTGTGATGATCGCGATGGCATTGGCAAATGGTCCAAAACTGCTGATCGCGGATGAACCGACAACGGCCCTAGATGTGACAATTCAGGCGCAAATATTGGATTTGCTGAATGACCTGAAAGAAAAAGAAAAAATGGCCATGTTGTTCATCACCCATGATTTGACGGTGGTACGTAAAATTGCAGATCGTGTGTATGTGATGAAAGATGGGAATATTGTGGAACATGACACCGTTGAAAAGGTGTTCACATCGCCACAGCACCCTTATACGCAAAAACTATTGTCCGCACATGCCATTGGGGCACCCGATGAAATTGGTGCGGATGCACCTGTCGTCGCCCGGGCTGATAAAATGCGTATTTGGTTTCCAATTCAGCGGGGATTGTTTCGCCGTACGGTCGGCCATGTGAAGGCCGTGAACGAGGCAAACTTTGAATTACGCGCGGGCGAAACCCTTGGGATTGTTGGTGAAAGCGGTTCGGGAAAATCCACGATTGCGATGGCACTGATGCGTTTGATTTCGTTTGAGGGTCAGGCCGAATTCGATGGGCGCTTGTTGGCCCAACTTTCGAAGCGCGAATTGCGAAATTTACGCCAAGATATGCAGATTGTTTTTCAGGACCCTTATGGCTCGCTGTCTCCTCGCATGACCTGTGCGCAGGTGATTGCCGAGGGTTTAAGAGTACATCGCATCGGGGACGATGCTGCAATTGAACAAAAGGTGCGTGACATTATGATTGAGGTGGGCTTAGACTCTGCCATGATGCATCGCTACCCGCACGAATTTTCGGGTGGGCAGCGGCAGCGCATCGCAATCGCGCGTGCGATGGTGCTGCGCCCCAAACTTGTTATTCTGGATGAACCCACCTCCGCTCTGGATATGACGGTACAATTGCAAATTGTCGATTTGCTGCGCGATTTACAGCGTAGGTATGGTTTGGCCTATATTTTTATCACTCATGATCTAAAGGTTGTGCGCGCCATGTCCCACCGCGTGATGGTGATGAAGCGTGGGGACATCATTGAAGAGGGGGATGCGGAACAAATCTTTACGAGCCCTTCGACGGAATACACCAAGGCATTGGTTGATGCTGCAATGATTTAGGTCGCGTAACCGTGACCTGTGTCTGATAAGGAGTAGGTGTCGAATTCACGCGCGATCATGCGGGTCAATGGCCGTGCTTCGTGTCGAATGATACGCCCTGTTTCATTGACGTTCACAAGGTTTTCAAAGCGCGCGTTTACCTGTTCAAACCGATCAATCAACGCGGTTGGATGTATGTCGTGATTATCGCAAATATCTGAAATGCGGACATGAAACTGACATAACAGTGCGGCAATGATGTCAGAGTTTAATCTGTCATGGTCAGTTAACGCGTGCCCCCGGACCGTAGCCAGATCGCCTGTTTCTATTAATTTTCTATATTTTGCGGTTCCCGCTGCATTGTTGGTTTGGGCGCGTTCTTGTTCACCCTACGCACCCAGTAATACCACTATCCTGCTGGAAACGCCGAACGTATTTTATCAGGAACCTGCGATCAAAACCCAAAACCTAACCCGGTGAAATTGTCGAGCATTTGATATTGCGAGCGCTTAGCCGTGTGCAGGCCTGAAGCGCGCGCGCTTCGCTTAGCCCCAGGAATGTCGCTTCAAATCCTTGTCTGCTTTGGTGCACTTTGCGCAAGGATCCGTCGAGTGCATCAATTTCGGCGAGCGCCGTTTTTAATAGCATTTTTTCAGCAGCATATCGTGTATTAAAGCGTCCAACGTTGATCCCCCAATGACCGCCATTTGATGTAGATAATCGACTGACGACCGTTGGGCCCAAACTTTCGGCGATTGCGCTGGTTGTATCGATGGTCGCGATATTCACCGATATCGGTGTTACCTGTTCTGCAGGTGACTGCTCGACTTCAATTCGTACATTTTGCGCCTCGCTCAATGCACTTTCGATCCCGCTTTTAAGATCGGTGGTTGCAAGCTGCATTTTCGCAGCGGGGCGCAGTTTTGGGCGTGGACTGTACGGGCGGTTTGTTTTGACACGTACCGTTTTCCCGGCAAGTCGCGAACCCGTGTCCGTCGAAGTAATGGAATAGTCAGGGCGCGCAGGTTTCTGAACAGCTACGCGGCTTGGCGCCAATTTGAACCCTTTGTCCATCAACTGCGCAACGCGTTTGTTCCGTGTTGCTGTGGAACGTCCACCAAAAACGGTTGTAATAATACGCTCTTGACCCCGTTCAGCCGAGGCAACAAGATTGAAACCCGCAGCGCGGGTATACCCCGTTTTGATCCCATCAGCGCCGCGGTAATTGCCCAAAAATCGGCGGTTGGTATTTGCAACCTCTCGCAGTCCTGCATGTGTGCGGATGCGCGAGAATAAATTGTAGTAATCGGGATAATCATAAAACAAATGGCGCCCAAGGATGGTCATATCACGCGCGGTGGAAAGATGTCCCTTTTCGGTAAGGCCATGAGCATTTTTAAACGTTGTTCGTTTCATCCCAAGCGCCTTGGCCGTGCGGTTCATGCGCCGAGCAAAGGCTGCCTCTGATCCTTCAATCGCCTCGCCCAATGCTGTGGCTGCATCATTTGCCGATTTCACGGCGGCTGCGCGGATCAAATACCGCAGTTTAATGCGTTGGCCCGAGCGTAAGCCGAGTTTTGATGGAGGTTCCGCGGCTGCTTTCTTGGAAATCCGTACCTTTGTGTCCAAAGAGATTTCACCGTTTTCAACGGCCTCGAACACCACGTACAAGGTCATCATTTTTGTGAGCGACGCAGGATGAAGCCTTGTATCTGCATTTTCAGCATGCAGCACTTTTCCACTGCGCGCGTCCATAACCATTGCCGCATAAGGTGCAGCCCAAACAAGATGAGTTGTGAAGATGACCGCAGCAAGCGTGGTAAGCATACGTACCACGACCAAGCCCGACGATGTTAGCCGTCTGAACACGATATGTTTCCTTTACTGCCTCATGCGCCTATTCTGGCGCTTGCATAAGACGTATCACATTTAGTTCTTTGGATAAAGTACTATGGTTCAACGAAATTTGGGAAAATTGGTATAGTTTGATCAACATATTGGGGTAGTTAATTGTAAAACCACAAATTGCGTTAATAAACTCCGCATTCTGGTTGCGTCGATCTTTTGTGATTTGCAATCGTGGTTTCGTTGTTGAATTTATCGTGTCACTATCGCTTTTATTTTGGTGTTCATGACCTATATAATGCGTTCGGCATAACTTGAATTAGGGATGTAGATTTGCTGGATCTATATGCGCACAAATTAAGCGACGACAAAAATGATGAGGGTGACGCAGACGTTTTGGTAAAACCCAAAACGCGCACAAAACGGCCCCCATTATATAAAGTTTTGTTGCTGAATGATGATTACACGCCAATGGAGTTTGTGGTTATTGTGCTTGAACGGTTTTTTGGCCTTAATCACGCTCAGGCCTTTGAGATTATGCTGACCGTTCATAAAAAGGGTGTTGCCGTTGTCGGTGTTTTCAGTCACGAAATCGCTGAAACAAAGGTTACGCAGGTTATGGATCATGCGCGCCGTCACCAGCATCCATTGCAGTGCACGATGGAAAAAGAATAGACAGGCCAGCATTGTTCAGTTCACGTTTTCAGTTTGTAGAGGATGAGTTCGCGCATCTGGAGGGAAAAAGGTGGATTGTTTTTAACGCCGAGACACCTCAACAAATTGCGGCGCTTAAAGATCTAAAACCAACCATTTATCAAACATTCGCACCTCCGGTCACGGATCTGCAGTCCGCGGGATATGATGTGGTGCAATCGTTGCAATCGGATTTTGACGTGGCTGTAGTGCTATTGCCCAAAGCAAAAGCGCTTTCGCGGCACTTCATTGCCACAGCACAAAAATGTACAAACAGCGGATTGGTGATTGTTGATGGACAAAAGGATGCAGGCATTGATCCAATTTTAAAAGACCTGCGAAAACGCACATCGCTTGGGGGTGCGGTCTCAAAAGCGCATGGTAAGATTGCTTGGTTTACAGGTGATACGGATTTATCGGATTATTTTGACACTCCAAAATCGCTAGAAGATGGGTTTAAAACCCTTGCAGGTGTTTTTTCCGCGGATGCTGCTGACCCTGCGTCTCACCTATTGCTCTCTGTGTTGCCTCGGTTAACTGGAACCGTTGCCGATTTAGGTGCGGGTTGGGGGTACCTGACACGAAACCTTATTGAAATGCCCACACAGCGCGTTATAGCGGTCGAGGCGGATTATCGCGCAATTGAAATAGCGCGGGTGAATGTTTCTTCGGACAAGGTTGAATTTACTTGGGCCGATGCAACATCATGGCGTGCCGATGAGGCTTTGGATACAGTAGTCATGAATCCGCCGTTCCATAATTTTGGAAAGGCTGATCCGGGGATTGGAATAGAGTTTATAAAATCAGCCGTCAGATCCCTGAAACCGCAGGGCGATTGTTATATCGTTGCCAATCGCCATTTGCCGTATGAACAAACTTTAAATGAATTGTTCCAAAACGTCAGCGAAGTAACCAAAGACAATCGCTTTAAAGTTTTGTATGCATCTAAAACAAAGCGAAATGCTGGAATTTAGATCACTGGCACCCCAAGGAGTGTAAGATGAGTTTTTCAATTGACGGTAAAACCGCAATCGTCACAGGTGCAGCGAATGGGATCGGACTTGCCATTGCGCGGCATTTTGTTGAACAGGGTGCCAATGTGGTCTTCGCAGATATGGACGAAAAGCGCCTTAAGAAAGAAATTGAAGACATCGCGGAGCAAGAAAATGTCACTTATTTCGCGGGTGATTTACGAGAACGCCTAACGGTGGCGAATTTGTTGTCAGCGACTGTCGATGCCTTTGATCAGATTGATATATTGGTCAACGCCTCGCGTCAGGTTATGTCAACCGATGCCTTTAATCATAAAGACAGCAGTATTGAAACGCTGTTTGAGCAAAACGTTCTCACAGCTCTGCGGTTATCACAGGCTGTTGCCAGCCGTATGAAACAACAGGTTGAAGTGCGTGATGATGAATGCATCGGAACGATTGTGAACCTAAGTTCCTTGGCTGCGCAAAGGGCACAACCCGAATTGCTGGGCTACTCTGTGTCAACCGCAGCTTTGGATCAAATGACACGGTCTTTGGCACTTGCCTATGCGGGCAGTGGTATTCGTGTGAATGCCGTGGCTTTTGCATCGCTTATGTCGGCAAGTTTGCAAGCGACTCTAAAAGAAAACCCAGATATGCGCAAAGATATCGAAGAGCACACGCCAATTGGATGGATCGCATCTGCAAATGAAATTGTGGACACAGTTCAGTATTTGGCATCCGACGCATCACGTTTCGTCACGGGTCAGGTCGTGACTGTAGATGGTGGGCGTGGCCTATTGGATGCGGTATCCGCACCCGCCCATTAAAGTCCTAAGATTTCCAGTCGAAGAAGTTGTTTGGAGTATTGTTTATGATTTTGATTGC
>JAAEZW010000071.1 GCA_018222665.1 Paracoccaceae bacterium | reverse complement strand
AACATCTGCGGTTGTGGATCACGATCCTCAACAAATGTTAAAAGCATTGAACTTGATGCCGCAACCCCCGCTAGGGTTAACCGACTATCTAATATTTCTGGGTAAGACTTTATTACATCGACCTGTACGCTTCCCATATGCTCTCTCAGGCGCGCACGCCACGTAATATCAAGGATGTTTCCCATCTGCAGGATTGGACGAAATTTTCTAGATTGACCACCGCGCAGAACGGCACGCACACGGCCATTTTTCTGAGTCAGGACATCTACAATAACGGCAGTTTCACCAAAGGGTGTCGTGCCCAACAATATGCCCTGATCGCGCCATTCCATAGGACAGATATAGGCAGCAATGTTCAAGCTGTCACTATACCAATCGCAAACGCTGGCTAAGGATCGATCAAATGCGCGTCGTTTAACGGATTTTCGACTTCTAGGATCCAAAGATCGGGATCAAAAGACCGCTGCCGCGCAATCATCGCATCCACTTCAGATTCATCACCCTGTGCGAGTACGGTCCAAGTTGGCGCGCCAGTATCAAAATCGAACCCTTTTTGATAAAGTGTAGAGCTGCCATCCAATGGGGCCAACTTAATCAAAATTGCCCCCGCTTGATCATCCCCCCGCGAGGTCACAAACGCTGAAATACCCCGAAGCGATAAGGTTTTCAGATAGGCTTTAACCCAAAATTCGCTTGCTAACCTGCTCATGCATTCCCGTCTTTGAAATCCAGTCCCATTTCGGTGTACCGCTCTGCTTCATCAAGCCATTTTTCACGGACTTTCACCTGACAGAAAAGATGCACCCGACGCCCCATAAAGTTTTCCAACTCTTCCCGCGCGGCTTTTGAAATGGCCTTGATCGTTTCACCCTTATTGCCCAGAACGATCCCTTTGTGGCCGTCGCGTGTGACATAAATCACCTGCTCAATGCGCGCACTGCCATCTTTGCGCTCTTCCCAGTTTTCGGTTTCCACCGTCAATTGGTAGGGCAATTCCTGATGCAACCTTAGGGTCAATTTTTCACGTGTCATTTCAGCAGCGATCATGCGCATTGGAAGATCGGCTATTTGATCCTCGGGGTAGAGCCAAGGACCCTCTGGCAACTTATCCCCAAGCCACCCGCGCAAATCATTGACGCCATATCCACGTTCGGCAGAGATCATAAAGGTTTGTTCAAAGGTGAATACGTCATTCATTTTTTGTGACAGCGATAGCAATTCTTCAGCTTTGACGCGATCAATCTTGTTAATGGCCAAGGCAACGGTACGTCCTTCTGCAATATCACCCAATTCGGCCAAAATACGTTCAACGCCCTCGGTCACACCTCTGTGCGCCTCAATCAATAAAACGATAACATCCGCATCTGCGGCCCCGCCCCACGCGGCGGCGACCATTGCCCGATCCAATCGGCGGCGTGGTTTAAACAGGCCGGGTGTATCAACGAAAACGATCTGCGCATCGCCTTCTATTGCAACACCTCTGATGCGCGCACGCGTCGTTTGAACTTTGTGCGTTACGATTGAAACCTTAGCCCCGACCATTTGGTTTAAAAGTGTTGATTTGCCCGCATTCGGTTCACCAATAAGTGCGACGAAACCTGCTTTTGTCATGATGCTTCCAACTTCTCTAGTAGGGCTTTTGCCGCTGCTTGTTCTGCATTGCGCTTGCTGCCTGCAACGGCACTGTCACTTTGACCGTCATCTAGTTTGACTTCGATTGTGAAGACGGGTGCATGATCTGGGCCTGTGCGATGTAAAACCGAGTATTTCGGTGGGGTGAAACCGCGACTCTGTGCCCATTCTTGCAATGTGGTTTTTGCGTCCCGTGCGTCTGCCTTAACCGTTGATACACGATCCCCCCATAGCGCCAATATGACCTGCTGAGCAGCTGCGAAACCACCATCTAAATAAATCGCGGCGATCACGGCTTCCAGCGCATCTGCAAGCAAGGCATCTTTGCGACGCCCCCCTGACATCATTTCAGAGCGTCCAAGCTTTAACACCTCACCAACATCAATATCCCGTGCGACTGATGCACAGGCCTCTTTTCGGACAAGCGCATTATATCTTGGCGCTAATAAGCCTTCGCTCGCGGTGGGGTCACGCTCTAACAATGCTTGGGCCATAACCAATCCTAGAACACGATCTCCTAAAAATTCCAATCGCTGATTGTCCTGTCGTGTGGCACTGCCGCGGGAGGGATGGGTTAGCGCCTCTTGCAAATGCGAAAGCGTTTGGAACCGATAGCCCAAACGCTTTTCAAACTGTTCTATGTCTTGTGATCGGTTCAATTGATCGCCTTAAAGAAACGATCGCCACGCCATGTCCAAAAGAACAACATGGAACGTCCAGCAGACGAAAACATGATACGATCTGCGCGCCCAATTAGATCTTCGTATGAAACAAAGCCAACACCACCCTGAACCTGCTTAACACGGCTATCGAGAGAGTTGTCACGGTTGTCCCCCATGAAAAAGAAGTGACCTTCAGGCACAGTGAACACCGGTGTATCGTCTGTATAAGCACGGCCTATATCCAAAACTTCGTGGGTGACACCATTTGGCAGCGTTTCAAGCGTGCGTGTTTTTACGCAATCTCCACCGTCACCGACCGCACCATTTGAACAACGTGGACGGTTTTTAAACGACCCCTGTGGACCCATCACCTCGACAAATGGTTCAATGGTTTGTTGTGGCACTTCAGTTCCGTTCATAATGATTTTACCGCCCTTCATCTGAACGCGATCCCCGGGAACGCCAATCAATCGCTTGATATAATCGCGCCCTGTAACAGGATGACGGAACACAACCACATCGCCACGCTGTGGTTCACCACCAAGAAAGCGTTTATTGTTCCCTTTCATGAAACCACACAGAACTTCTGCGTCAACATTGATGCCAACGGCAGGGATAATCACGCTGGGACACGAGGCATAGGAATAACCATAGGCCATTTTATTTACAAAAAGGAAATCGCCAATAAGCAGCGTTGATTTCATTGATCCCGATGGAATCCAGAACGGCTGAAACAACAACGAACGAAATAGTCCAGCCAGCAAAAGAGCATAAACGATTGTCTTAATCGTTTCCAAAATGCCGTTCTGAGATTTCTCTTCTTTCGCTGCCATCCCGCTCTCCTGTCTTGCTATCCGCTACATGCGCCTTGATGGCATGGGAGTCAAGTTTTCAACCGCGCTTCGATCACGACAAAGGCCTGTGCCCAAGGGTGATCATCGGTCAAGGTTACATGCACGATCGCCTCATGCGTATCGGGAACCAATTCATCCAAACGTTTTTTTGCCCATCCTGTCAGGGTCATCCTTGGCTCGCCCGTCTTTAGGTTATGCACGGCCATGTCTTTCCACGCGATCCCCATGCGCAGACCTGTCCCCAGCGCCTTTGAACAAGCCTCTTTTGCAGCCCAGCGTTTAGCAAGCGTGCCTGCCTCATCCATTCGACGCTTGGCCTTGGATTGTTCGATATCTGTGAACACACGGTTTCGAAACCGATCTCCATGACGCTCCAAAACGGCTTGGATGCGATCAATACTGGCAAGATCGGTTCCGATGCCGATGATCATCCACGCGCCTCATCCATAAGACTGCGCATTTGCGCAATCGCACCTTCTAGGCCGACGAAAACAGCCTCGCCAATCAAAAAATGACCAATGTTCAGTTCCATGAGCTGTGGCAGTTTCGCAATCGGTGCCACGGTGTCATAGGTGAGGCCGTGGCCTGCATGCACCTCTAACCCCAATGAATTCGCATAAACGGCCATCTCCGTCAAACGCACCAATTCTTGATCGCGTTCTTCGAATTTTCCTTCATAATGATAATCGCAATAGGCCCCAGTGTGTAATTCGATAACCTGTGCGCCGATGCGATGGGCGGCATCAATCTGACGTTTATCAGCCGCAATAAATATTGAAACCCGACACCCAGCATCGCGCAAGGGTGCAATAAAATGGGCCAATCGGTTTTCTTCGCGAGCGACCTCAAGCCCACCTTCTGTGGTACGTTCTTCGCGGCGTTCTGGGACGATGCAGACAGCATGTGGTTTGTGACGCAATGCAATTGCCTGCATTTCATCCGTTGCGGCCATTTCGAAATTTAGTGGAAGATTGATCGCATCCATCATGCGTTCAATATCATCGTCCACGATGTGGCGACGATCCTCGCGCAGATGGGCCGTGATGCCGTCTGCACCTGCGCTTTGCGCCAAGATGGCCGCACGGACGGGGTCGGGGTATGCCGAACCACGCGCATTGCGAACGGTTGCAACATGATCAATATTCACACCAAGTCTTAACTTTGACATCCCACCCTCATGTTTTGAATGCGTTTAAATCAGTTCTTGTCCGTACGACGTAGTGCGGCACGCGCTTTGAACAAACCCTTACGACGCTTTTGATAGGCATGAATAATAGGGACGGTTAGGAAATAGGCAATCGTTGCAACAAATACACCTGGAATTATTCCACCGACCATATAGGGGAAAAAGACCTCATCAAAGAAGATTGCAAGACTGCTCCAGTCCATTTCACGCCCCATGAAAAGGGCCATGATGTTTTCCTGCAAATCGTCGGCTGCCCATACAAATTTCTCAATAAATCCAGGACCGCGAACGCCGGGTTCATGCACAAATTCTGTTCCCAGCAATAGGTGACCCGTTTTCAAAGAAACAACACCAATAGGAATATAAGTGAGCGGGTTGCCAAAAAACGTCCCCAACAGCGCCGCAAGAAGATTACCACTCATCACGCGGGCGATGAGGGCCGCACAAATAAAATGCATGCCATAAAAGGGCGTGAATGTCACAAAGACACCCGCCCAAATACCACGGGCAATGCGTTCTGGTGTATCTGGCAATCTGCGAAGCCTATGGCGCACATAGTGAAAGGCCCGCGTCCAGCCACCCTTTGGCCAAATCGCGCGGTATATCCTATCTAAAACAGCAGGTCTTTCACGTCTTTTGAAAACCACTGTGCTTCCTTTAGTGTACCGTCTTTGCCAGTTCTGAACGACGTAAGCGTTTCGTCATTGCCACTTCTGTTTCCGCTTCTAGCCGCGACAACACTGAATGCAAATGCTCAATATCGCTCAAATCGATAGAAATTTCTATTTTGAAAAAATCGGGTTTACGATCGACAAATACAAGGTCCGAGATATTGGCACCAGTGTCCCCAATCATTGAACACACACGCCCAAGAACGCCTGCATCGTTGCTGATCGTCAGTTCAAGCGTAACATCATAAGCGGCGGGGTGTTTTCCATCCTGCCAATGCAAATCGATCCAAAGGTCAGTGTTGTCCTCGTATCGCGCCAAAACATCACAATCGATTGCGTGAACTGCAACCCCACGCCCCACGGCAGCAAGACCAACGATACGTTCGCCCGGCAACGGTTGACAACATTGCTGTCGGTCAAAATGCTGCCCTTCACCCAAACCAATGACCGCACGTTTTTGGTCGACTTTGGGGACATCCGCGACACCGATTTCTGGGTAAATCAAACTCACTACATCACGCGGACGCAATTCGGTGCTACCCAGACGCGCCAACATCTCTTCTCGGTCACTTAGTCGCATTTTTGTTGCCGCAGATTCCAACGCCTTTTCAGAAGGTTTTTTGCCAACATGTTCGAACGCCGCACGCAATAATTCTGCGCCCATTTTAACCAAGCGTTCCCGATCAGCTTCACGAAGTGCGCGCCGGATGGCCGTTTTTGCCTTACCCGTCACGGCCATTTCAAGCCAAGTTGATTGCGGTTTTTGACCTTGAGCGACAATGATCTCAACAGATTGCCCATTGCGCAAGCGCGTCCACAGCGGAACACGCAAGCCATCGACCTTGGCCCCAACACAACGATTTCCGATACGAGTGTGAATTGCATAGGCAAAATCTATTGGTGACGCCCCTTTTGGGAATTTCAAAACATCACCTTTTGGCGTGAAACAGAACACCTGATCTGAATACATTTCAAGCTTGACTGCCTCCAAAAAGGCAGAGTGATCATCTTCACTATCAAATTGATCGATCAGGCGCGTAATCCACTGGACTGGATCGACAGAAAACGGATTTTCGGAGCGTTCACCGTCGCGATATGACCAATGCGCGGCAACCCCACTTTCGGCAACATCATGCATTTGACGTGTTCGAATTTGCACCTCTACCCGCTTTCCGTCGCGCCCAGATACGGTGGTGTGAATAGAACGATAGCCATTGCTTTTTGGTTGGCTGATATAGTCTTTGAAACGGCCGGGTACAGCGCGCCAACGCTGGTGAATGACCCCAAGTGTTCGATAACAATCCGCCTCATTTTCGCAGATCGCTCTAAATCCATAAATGTCTGACAGTCTCGAGAAAGGAATATTCTTCTCTTCCATCTTGCGCCAAATAGAATACGGTTTCTTGGCGCGGCCCGTTATTTCAGCATGTACATCTGCCTTTTCCAACTCTAACAGCATATCCGATTTGATCCGGTCAATAACGTCTCCAGTTTCTTTTTGCAGGGTCACAAAACGGCGGATAATGGACTGGCGTCCCTCTGGGTTTAGAACCCTGAACGACAAATCCTCAAGATCTTCGCGAATGGACTGCATCCCCATGCGGCCTGCAAGAGGCGCAAAAATTTCCATGGTTTCGCGTGCCTTTTGAACCTGTTTTTCAGGCTTCATTGCGCGTATTGTACGCATGTTGTGCAAACGGTCAGCAAGTTTAACCAAGATCACGCGGATGTCCTGAGCGATTGCCAAAAACAATTTGCGCAGGTTTTCTGCCTCTTTCGTTTCAATCGACGACAACTGCATTTTGGTGAGTTTGGTAACACCATCGACCAGCTCGGCGACTTCAAAAGAAAAAAGCTGAGCAATCTCTTGTTTGCTCGATTCTGTGTCTTCAATTGTGTCGTGTAATAGGGCGGTAATGATGGTGGCATCATCCAATCTCTGCTCTGCTAAAATTTGCGCAACAGCGATGGGATGCGTAAAATATGGTTCGCCTGATTTGCGATACTGACCTTCATGTTTCTCGCGCCCATAATTATAGGCCTGAGCGATCAGCTCTGAGTTGGATTTTGGATTGTATTGTTTAATCAGCGCCGCTAATTCTTGGGCGCTGATCGCATCAAGTTCGCTTAGTGCGACACTCACCCTTGTCCCTGAGCAGCCATGAGAGCACGTAAAAGTTTTTCTTCTGACATGTCGTCTTCTGCAGGCTTATCCGCTTCACCTCCCATCAACAGCGCCATACTGTCATCTTCTGGCTCGTCAACTTCGATTTGTGTCTGATGGCTTTCGATCAAACGTTCGCGAAGTTCATCAGCGGATTGCATTTCATCTGCAATTTCACGCAATGCGACAACAGGGTTTTTGTCGTTGTCACGATCCACTGTGATAGCTGATCCCGCCGAAATTTCACGCGCACGATGCGATGCAAGCATCACAAGTTCGAAGCGGTTAGATACTTTGTCAACGCAATCCTCAACAGTAACGCGTGCCATGGGAATCTCCTGATGTAACGAGTAGAGGTTGCCTTTTACGGCTGTGATGCGGGAATTACAAGCCCATATTATAGCGGCATTACCTCTGCTTTATCCTGTCTATCCAGTACATCATACATTTGGGAAGCGGATTTTTGGATAACTGGGTGAACCCAATCGGGACAAATATCCATCATTGGTCCCAAAACGAATGCACGGTCCTGCATTCGAGGATGGGGCAAAATCAGTTGATCAGGTGCTACTTTGGCTTGCTGTGAAAAGGGTAAAAGTTGCCACTGCTTAAATGTTTCGGAATTTGGAAGAACATTTTGCCCAAATGCGATCAAATCGATATCAACAGTGCGCTGCCCCCACCGAGACTCGCGGACGCGACCAAGCTCATGTTCAATCGCATGGAGTTTTTCCAATATGACATCTTCCGAACCTTGAGCGCGAAGCACCAACGCGGCATTTA
>JAAEZW010000070.1 GCA_018222665.1 Paracoccaceae bacterium | reverse complement strand
GGGTGATGAGGAAGAGGCCATTGAAGCCTTGGACGATGCGCCCGAAATCGAACTGAACGAAGAAGAAATTGAACCCGCCGTTGTCGCAGACGATGTCCATGTTCAGCCCGAATATCCCGCGGATGATCTGCATCACGAACCAGCACCGAAACTGCGCAAGATGACGTTTCAGTTTGCTGATGCGGCCCCTGAACCAACCTTAACCCACGGAAATTGAAAATGAGTGTCATGGAAGAAATCGCAATCGCACCCGAAGACAAGCAACGCGCTGATTTATACAATTTCTTGGGATTGTTATTGGCACGTCCAGCCGACGACATGCTGCTGTCGCAGGTTGCGGGTCTGACTGGGGACGACAGTGAAATTGGCAAAGCCGTGACCATGTTGGCGCGGGTTGCCAGAGTGTCGAAACCAAAATCAGTTGATAAGGAATTCAACAAATTGTTCATCGGCTTGGGCCGTGGTGAATTATTGCCTTATGCCAGTTACTATTTAACGGGCTTCTTAAATGAAAAGCCCTTGGCCAAACTGCGCCGCGACATGATCAATTTGGGGTTGTCGCGTGCTGAAAACGTTTATGAACCAGAAGACAACATCGCAAGCCTTATGGAAATGATGGGTGCCATGATCGTGGGTCGCTTTGGCGATGCCAAGGATTTGAACACACAAAAAGCATTCTTTAACACCCACATCAATCCATGGGCAAAACACTTTTTCACGGATTTGGAAGGCGCCAAAGCCTCTGTTTTCTATGCAAGCGTCGGCACATTGGGCCGATTGTTCATGGAGATCGAAGCCGAAGCTTTCCGAATGAGCGCGGAGTAATCCGCAAATCCCGATGGCCTCGGCCATCTTAACCGCAAGAGAGGAGGACTCTCATGACACAGAAAACCGAGCTCGAGAAATCTCGGCGGGATTTTCTAAAGCTGGCTGGAACCGGCGCACCGCTTGCCGCGGTCGCAATGGCAACATCAGCAACAACCGCACAAGCGCAGGAGCCTGATTTGTCGTCATCCGTCATGCAGGACACTGTGCACACACGTGCTTACCTAGACTCGCTCCGGTTCTAATCGGGTCGAGAAGCCGCCATAAGCGACTGGTTGCGTGACGCCCGACTGCTTGTGGTTTTTCGTAATCTTTCGGGGAAACCCGGATGGGAGGAAACAATGCTAAGGAAAAAGACCAATGGGGTTGCGAGACGCCCCCAGCGGACAAGTATCCTGACAGATGTGGCCCAAACCACGGTTGATCGCCGCGCATTTTTACGCGGGTCTGGTTTGGCGATTGGCGGTTTAACCGCGATCGCTGCGACTGGGGGAACTGTGACACAAGCCACGGCTGCAACGGCTGCGAATGCCGCTGTAGAAACTGTCAAGTCAGTCTGCACACACTGTTCAGTTGGCTGTACTGTCATTGCCGAAGTGCAAGACGGTGTCTGGACAGGCCAAGAGCCTGGATGGGACAGCCCATTTAACCTTGGTGCGCATTGCGCCAAAGGTGCAGCCGTGCGTGAACACGCGCATGGCGAACGCCGCCTAAAATACCCTATGAAAAAAGAGGGCGGTGAATGGAAACGCATTAGCTGGGAACAGGCGATTGATGAAATCGGCGGCGGTATGATGCAAATCCGGCAAGAAAGCGGACCAGATTCAGTCTATTGGCTGGGCTCTGCAAAGCATAATAACGAACAAGCTTACTTGTTCCGTAAATTCGCAGCATATTGGGGTACAAATAACGTCGATCACCAGGCGCGTATTTGTCACTCAACAACGGTTGCGGGTGTGGCCAATACGTGGGGCTACGGCGCCATGACAAACAGCTACAACGATATCCACAATTCTAAGGCGATCTTCATCATCGGTGGTAACCCTGCCGAGGCGCACCCTGTTTCATTGCTTCACGTGATGAAAGCAAAGGAACAGAACAACGCACCACTGATCGTTTGTGATCCACGCTTTACGCGGACTGCGGCGCATGCGGATGAATATGTCCGTTTCCGTCCCGGTACCGATGTTGCATTGGTTTGGGGTATCTTGTGGCATATCTTTGAAAACGGATGGGAAGACAAAGAATTCATTCGCACACGCGTGTGGGGTATGGATCAAATCCGTGAAGAAGTGGCCAAATGGACACCAGAGGAAGTGGAACGTGTCACTGGCACACCTGGTCGCCAACTACAGCGTGTTGCACGCACATTGGCAAACAACCGTCCAGGGACAGTGATTTGGTGTATGGGTGGTACCCAGCACACCAATGGTAACAACAACACACGTGCATACTGTGTGCTTCAACTTGCGTTGGGGAACATGGGCACGACAGGTGGTGGTACCAACATTTTCCGCGGTCACGACAACGTTCAAGGCGCAACTGACCTTGGCGTTCTATCGCACACATTGCCGGGCTATTATGGTCTATCAGCGGGTGCATGGGCGCATTGGTCACGTGTTTGGAACGAAGACCTTGATTGGCTAAAAGGTCAATTCGCAACTGTCAAAAATGCGGATGGCAAAGATAAGAACCTTATGAACCTAACTGGTATTCCAGTGTCACGTTGGATCGATGGTATTCTAGAAGATCCAGCCAACATGGATAACCCTGATAAGGTGCGTGCGATGGTTCTTTGGGGTCATGCTCCAAACTCGCAAACACGGATGAAGGAAATGAAAACGGCGATGGAACAGCTTGATATGCTGGTTGTCATCGACCCATATCCAACTGTGTCAGCGGTTTTGCATGACCGTACAGATGGCTGCTATTTGTTGCCTGCATGTACACAATTCGAAACATATGGTTCTGTGACTGCGTCAAACCGTTCAATCCAATGGCGTGACAAAGTTGTCGACCCACTGTTCGAGTCAAAGACCGACCATGAAATCATGGGCCTTCTTGCAACCAAATTTGGTTGGGCGGATCGCTTGTTCCGTAACTATGAAATGGACGATGATGTGACACCAAACATCGAAAGCATCACCCGCGAATTAAACGGTGGTCTTTGGACGATTGGCTACACTGGTCAAAGCCCTGAGCGGATCAAAAAGCACATGGCAAACCAACACACATTTGACCGCACAACGCTTCAGGCGATTGGGGGTCCATGTGACGGCGACTACTATGGTATGCCGTGGCCTTGTTGGGGCACTGCCGAAATGAACCATCCAGGAACACCAAACCTGTATGATATGTCAAAACCTGTCGCAGAAGGCGGCCTAAGCTTCCGTGCCCGTTTCGGTGTGGAACGCGATGGCGACAATCTGTTGGCAGAAGGTGTGTCAAACCCAGGTGCGGAAATTCAGGACGGTTATCCCGAATTCACAATGCAAATGTTGATGGATCTGGGATGGGATGGCGATCTAACTGACGACGAACGCGCCGCGATCGACGCAGTTGCTGGTCCTAAGACAAACTGGAAAACCGACCTATCTGGCGGTATTCAGCGTGTCGCGATCAAGCATGGTTGCTCTCCGTTTGGTAACGCCAAAGCACGTGCTGTTGTTTGGACCTTCCCAGACCCTGTACCGCTTCACCGTGAACCGCTTTACACCAACCGTCGTGACTTGGTCGAGGACTATCCAACTTACGAAGACCGTAAGTTCTATCGTCTTCCAACCATGTACGCTTCAATCCAGAAACAAGATTTCAGTAAGGATTATCCAATGATCCTGACATCCGGTCGTCTGGTTGAATACGAAGGTGGTGGGGATGAAACACGTTCAAACCCATGGTTGGCTGAACTTCAGCAGGATATGTTCGTCGAGATCAACCCACGTGATGCCAATAACCTTGGCGTGCGCGATGGGGCACAGGTCTGGGTCGAAGGTCCGGAAGGAGCAAAGGTCAAGGTCAAGGCAATGTTGACCAACCGTGTGGGCGAAGGCGTGGCGTTTATGCCATTCCACTTTGGCGGACACTTCGAAGGCCAAGATTTGCGGGAGAAGTATCCAGATGGTGCGGATCCATATGTGTTGGGTGAATCATGCAACACGGCGCAAACCTACGGCTATGACTCAGTCACCCAGATGCAAGAGACCAAAGCGACTCTTTGCAAAATCTGGTCAGCATAAGGAGTAAGAGAAATGGCAAGAGCAAAGTTTCTCTGTGACGCTGAGCGTTGTATTGAATGCAACGCGTGTGTCACTGCCTGTAAGAACGAGCATGAAGTGCCGTGGGGGATTAACCGCCGCCGCGTGGTAACCATCAATGATGGTGATCCAGGTGAACGGTCGATCTCGGTTGCATGTATGCATTGTTCTGATGCGCCATGTATGGCTGTTTGTCCTGTAGATTGCTTCTATCAGACCGATGACGGTGTGGTATTGCACTCAAAGGATCTGTGTATTGGCTGTGGATATTGCTTCTATGCTTGTCCATTTGGCGCACCACAGTTCCCACAAGCAGGCAACTTTGGCAGCCGTGGCAAAATGGACAAATGTACATTCTGCGCAGGCGGCCCAGAAGAAAACCACTCAACAGCGGAATTTGCAAAATACGGTCGCAACCGTATTGCTGAAGGCAAATTGCCAATCTGTGCAGAAATGTGCTCTACCAAAGCACTTCTCGCCGGGGATGGTGATGTTGTCGCTTCGGTCTATCGCGAGCGCGTTGTTGCACGTGGTTTCGGCTCTGGTGCTTGGGGCTGGGGTACAGCCTATGAACAAAAAGGCGGTTAATCTGCCAAATGCGAAAGCGGCGGGTACTCCCTGCCGCTTTTGTAACGTTCTTCTTTTCACAATTCAGCTTCGCAAAAAGCGAAGAGCGAGGGAAACATGCGTGTTTTGCATTGCTTATTGATGGTACTATTGCTGTGTGGCCCAGTGGCTGCACAAAACATGGATGTCGAGCGCAGCTCAACAGGTGGCGCACAAACGTTAGAAGATATCATGGCCCGCCAAGCTGGCCAAAAGATTGATGATAGTTTCCGCAGCGGTGCCTTGGGTAATCCAACTCAGGCCAAGGATATTGCGGATCAACTGGGAACCCTTGGGGGTGTATCCCAATCCGAACTATGGCGCGCGATACGGTATAATGCGTCTGACAATTCGGCCTCTGGAAGCGGTGTTGTTGGCAACGTCATGATCCAAAGTGGTGGCATGCCGTGGTATGAATTCCGCGAAGGTCCCTTACGCCAATACGGTGGTGGATTGCTACTTGTCACACTGATGTTGCTGGGCGTGTTTTATATTGCGCGCGGGCGTATCCGCATCGATGGCGGTCCTGCGGGCAGCACAATCACACGGTTCAAGGCGGTAGAACGCTTTGGGCATTGGGTCCTGGCAGGATCGTTTATCTTGTTGGGTATAACGGGTTTGTTGACCCTGTTTGGCCGCGTCATTTTGGCGCCCTATTTTGGCAAAGAGTTGAATTCAACCTTGCTGATTGCGTCGAAATGGATCCACAACAATGTTTCATGGGCCTTTATGTTGGCACTGATCATGGTGTTTGTTATGTGGGTGGCTCACAATATCCCCAACCGTACCGATTGGATTTGGATCAAACAGGGAGGCGGGATTTTCACAAAATCGCACCCACCTGCGAAAAAATTTAACTTTGGACAAAAGATTATCTTTTGGGGTGTGATTGTCCTTGGTGCATCTGTTTCGGCCTCTGGGCTGTCTTTGACGTTCCCATTTGAAATGCCGATGTTTGCAAAAACATTTGCAATCCTGAACAACATTGGTTTGCCCGAAGCCTTGGGTTTTGGAACGCTGGCCACTGAAATGTCCCCACAAGAGGAAATGCAATTTGCCCAAGCATGGCATGCGATTGTCGCCTTCGTAATGATGGCCATGATCATGGCGCATATCTACATCGGAACATTGGGTATGGAAGGGGCCTATGATGCAATGGGCAGCGGCGAAGTCGACGAAGAATGGGCACGACAGCACCATTCGCTGTGGTATGAAGAAGTCAAAGCAAAACAAACCAATTCACAACCTGCTGAATAACCTAGTCCTGCCCCATGAAAACGGGGCAGGTACACAGCACATGGGGACATGATATGAAAGCAATGTTTCTTGGATTTTTTGCGGTATTCGCGATTGCCTATGCTGCATATTTCGGATTAACCGAAGTCGCGGATTTTAGTTCGGGAGCAAAGTATTCTGGACAAGCCGTCAGAATGGAATAAAACCTACCACCGTGATGACAGCAGAACGCACTTCGAGCTTAAACACCACCAGTTTAAAAAACGCCTCAATCCTCGTGGTTGATGATGAAGAGGACATGCGCCATTTCATCACCAAGGTGCTTGAGCCACACTGCAAACGTGTCATGCAGGCCGCTTCGGCAAAAGAAGCGGGTGCATTGATGGATATCCATCATTTTGATTTGCTGATGGTCGATAATTTGATGCCCGAACAAACAGGGCTGGATTGGTTGTCGGAACAGCGAAAATTGGGCCTGTTTGCCGATGCGATCATGATGACGGCCTATGCGGATGTGGAAACCGCGGTTTTGGCTCTGCGCACGGGTGTGGCGGATTTCTTGATTAAACCCTTTCGCGCCAGTCAGGTCGTGAATGCCATCGCAAGTGTGTTGGATAAAAAATACCTGCGCCGTGACAATGATTTGCTGCGCTATGCATTGGCGGCAGAAACACAGCAGAATAATCCGCGCCTCCTGGGGACATCCGTTGCAATTGCGGGCGTGAGTGATTTGTTGAAAAAACTGGCGGGTGTGAAAACCCCTGTATTGTTCACAGGGGAAAGCGGAACAGGCAAGGAAATTGCCGCGCGAACGCTGCACGCCATGTCAGATCGTCGCGCAAAACCGTTTGTTGCGGTGAACTGTGCAACGCTTGGTGCTGAGAATGGCGCAGATCAGTTGTTCGGCAAACTTGGGCCAACAGGTGAGGTCCAAGAGGGACTGATGCAGCTGGCCGATGGGGGCGTCCTGTTTTTGGATGAGGTCGCGGAATTGCCTGACCCGATACAAGCGATGCTTTTGCGGGTGCTTGAGGACTATAAAATGCGCCCCATCAGTGCGGCACGTGATGTAGCGTTGGATTTGCGGTTCATGTTTGCAACAAATATGGATTTGGAACAAGCCGTCGCAAATGGCAAATTTCGTCGGGACTTGTTCCATCGAATGAATATTGTGGGTGTGAAAATGCCGCCCCTTCGCGAACGGCGTGAAGATATTTTTGAACTGGCCTCGATGTTTATGAACCAGTTTTCTGTCGATGTTGGTCGCCAACCGTTGCGATTGGATGATGAAACATTGTTGCATCTGACGCGTCATAACTGGCCCGGCAATGTGCGTGAATTACGTAACATGATCGAACGTTCTGTCATTTTGGGCGCCTTTCCCCCCGAATTTCAGGGGGGTGGTCAGACCGATGGTGCCGTCGCAGCCGAAAGTTTGGATTTGGTGGTGCAGCGGCATATTTTGACCACATTGGACCGATGCAACGGAAACCGCGCAGAAACGGCGCGGCGTTTGGGTGTGTCACGCAAAACGATTGATCGCAAAATGATGGAATGGGGCGACGATGTGCTGTCGCCCAAAACCTAAAGCCTCTGTCCACTGGCGTTAAGAAGGCTTTGCTTTCTTTAGAGCTTACATAGAATTCTGATCGAGGAGTGTTTGCGTCTGCGAAACATGGCTTAAGTCGGCAACCAAATCGACATCAATGCACCACCCTCTGGGTGATTATCTGCCGTAATAATGCCCCCTGCCGTTTGGATGATCGTTTGCGAAATTGACAGCCCTAGGCCTGTCCCCTTTGCCCGTTTGGTCGTGACAAACGGATCGAAAATCGTGTTGATGGTATCCTCGGAAATCCCAGGGCCACTGTCGTGAAAGGCAAGGCAAACCCCGTTTTTGCCATCACGTTCCAATACATGGCTTTGGATCGTTAGGATCCCTTTACCATCCATCGCCTGTACCGCATTGATGATCAGATTGATGATCACCTGTTGCAGTTCAGATGGGTTTATTTTTACATCTGGGACATTGGTTAACTCTAATTTGACGTCAATATCCTTGGACGCATAGACGTGATCAACCAGTCCCAAACTGTCCTGTGTGACATCGCGTAGG
>JAAEZW010000069.1 GCA_018222665.1 Paracoccaceae bacterium | reverse complement strand
ATGATCATTGGCACATTGGCGGGTGCTGCGACCTTGGGGTTGATGATCCCTCCATCGCTGACCCTTATCGTTTATGGCGTGACGATTAACGAAAGCATCACCAAGCTCTTCATGGCGGGTGTTTTCCCTGGGTTAGTTTTGTCAGGTCTATTTATGGCCTATATCGTGTTTTGGCACTTCTTCGGTGGGGGAACGCGTCCCACGCCTGAGCCAAAAATATCCTTTTTCAAAATGATCCGTGAAAGCGTGTTTTTGTTGCCTGTGATGGGGTTGGTCTTTGTGGTGATCGGATCCATGTACCTTGGCTATGCGACCGCGACCGAGGCCGCAGCCGTGGGCGTGATGGGGGCATTGATTTTATCTGCGGCGCAAGGATCATTGAATTGGGCCAGCTTTTCCCAAAGCCTTATGGGCGCAACCCGTACATCCGCGATGATTGCCCTGATCCTGATGGGGGCTGCATTCCTGTCGTTGTCTATGGGCTTCACTGGATTGCCGCGCGCTATGGCTGAATTGATCGAAGGATATAACCTTTCTCCTGTCGCATTGATTGCGGTGTTGACGGTATTTTACCTTATCTTGGGAATGTTCATGGATGGCCTCTCTTCGGTGGTTTTGACGATGGCCATTGTCGAGCCCATGATACGTGCCGCAGGAATTGACGTGATTTGGTTTGGCATCTTCTTGGTTGTGGTTATTGAAACCGCGCAAGTAACGCCACCGATTGGGTTCAACCTGTTTGTATTGCAGGGGATGACCAAGCATGAAATCGGATATATCGCAAAAACGGCCATTCCGATGGTGGGGCTGATGTTGTTGATGGTGGTGATCCTTGTGATTTTCCCTGAACTGGCAACATGGTTGCCTGAAAATATTCGTCAGCGGAACTAGTGCGTGGCACGTGTCAGCGTTTTACAACTGGACACGCGGTTCTGCCGCGTGCCAGGTGACATTGGATGCGCTGAAAGTTATGTGCAAGACCCAGAGATTATTCGTGTTCCGTGTGCTAGTGTCGCAAATATTGTCACAGATCAGCCTGGGCAAATTGATCTTGATCCGTTCCTACAGGCGATTGAACAGGCAACAGGTGACATTGTCGTGACCTCATGCGGGTTTCTTTCACCCTTTCAAGATCAATTGCAAAGTATGACGCGCAAACCTATTATCGCCTCTGTCCTGAACATGCTAAGTGATCTGAATGTGATGAAAGGAGCCGAACGCAGTAGTGTGCTGACTTTTGATGCAACGCGTTTGGTTGAGACACATTTCCCAAATCCATATCGCGCAAAAGATTTTCGTGTTGTGGGCCTGCGTCCTAATAATCCCCTGCGTCAGCGGATTGAAGAGGATGTCCCAGACTGCTTTGATGCGTCGGATTTGGTCGACTCTGTTATTTCTGATTTCGCGCTTGCTGTTTTGCCCACAACGGAAACAGTGATATTGGAATGTACGAATTTGCCGCCCTACAAACCTCAGATGCGGCACTACAGCAACGTCCGAATTATCGACATCTTATCTGCAATTGAACGCATCGCGCCCAATACGATTGCCCCCCAATATTTATAGGAATGCACCATGGATATTGATCACTACGCACCCGCACAAAAAACAGATTTTAATGAAATCCCAATCATCAGTTTGTCGGGTTTGGACACTGCAGAGGGGTTTGAACGCATCGCGCATATTCTGGTCGAAACTGCACACCGTGTTGGATTTTTCTATTTAAGCGATCACGGAATCTCCACAGATGTGATGGATCAGGCTTTTGCTGCGTCGCGTCGGTTTTTTGATTTACCGACTGGTGTAAAAGGCCAAGTCACTGTCAACAAACATCAACGCGGATGGATGCAATCGGGCCTTGCGAAATTAGAGGGCGCAGCAACGCACGATGCAAAAGAGGTGTTTTTTTGGGGATGGGAAGGAGCAAATATGCCCAGCGATCCTGACAAACGCCCACCATTGGTACATCCCAATCAATGGCCCAAAAATGAAGCTGCGTTTTTGAAAGAAGGGATTTGGCCCTATTATCAACAGGTCATTTCACTGGGGCGTCGGGTTCTGTCGGCTTTGGCACATGGTTTGGGGCAGTCAAAAACATTCTTTGACCAGGCCTATGAAACTCCGCTGGGGCGAGGGCAGTTGGTATATTATCCCCCGATGAGCGCCCAAGACATCGCGCAAAAACGTTTGGGCGCCGCAGCGCATACGGATTTTGGTGTTTTGACGATCCTGATGCAGGATATGCAGGGCGGATTACAGGTGCGCAACCCTACGGGGGACTGGATCGAAGCGCCACCCGTTCAGGGAACTTTGGTTTGCAATATCGGTGATCTGTTGGAACGTTGGACGGGTGGACGCCTGACATCGACAGTGCACCGCGTGATCAATCGAAATCCAACCAATCGGTATTCCATCCCCATCTTTTGTGATCCTGCAAGCGAAACACCAATTGACCCACGCGACTTTGGCGCTTCAGACAGTGCCAAAGATGTCATTTCTGCGGGCCATTACATTATGGGGCGCAATACCAAAAACTTTAGGCATTACAAATCAAAGATCACGACATAATGAGTGTGCGCTTAAGCGGTTTGAAAATCCTCATGTCGGTGGTTCGATTCCGCCCCCGGGCGCCACTTTTTAAAACAATATCAATGGCTTAATTCTCATGCACTAACGTAATGCGTGTGTTATTCAAAAACACACCAAACACACACTTTTTTCTGTGTTCGCGGAGAGAGATTTCGGGGTTCTACACTGTGTCTCGAACCTAGTGAAAGAACACAGTGGTTTTAATTGTCTTAGGTCTAGCTTAGTCACTAGATCATTTCTAGATTTGGTTAATATGCGGCAGTGATTATTATCTCAACTTTGAGCTCAGGTCTTGCCAGTTTTGCTTCACCACAGGCACGCGCTGGCGCATGACCCTCCGGAACCCAGCTGTCCCAAACTGCATTCATCTCTTTGAAGTATTTCATATCTGATAGCCAAATAATCGCCTGCAGAATTTGACTGCGCGACGACCCAGCTTTCTCCAAAAGGGCATCAATGCGAGCAAGGCAATCTAGAGTTTGCTCGGTGGCGCTTTCACCACTGCCGACTTGGCCGCACAGATATGCAACCCCGTTATGCTTTACTATTTTACTCATTCTTTCAGATGTATCGATGCGCTCAATCATTTTATTTCCTCATATTTACTTGTTCATGGGCTTCAAAATTGGCGGTCAAGAGCTCTTTGGGTTTATATCTAAAGAGAGTCGGTAATTAATCGCGTTATCACGTTCTTACCAATTCTGTTTTGCTCATGCGAAGTTAAAACAACGTCTAATGGTATACGCCCGTAGCTTTGTGACAATACAAGTAAGTCGCCTCGTTGAATGTCGTCACGAGCTAGTGACTGTGGAACCCACCCAATACCTGTTCCCAATTTTATCAACTCTTTCATTCCAGCAGCAAAGCCGGTTTCTAGCAGTCTCGGATTTTCGTTTGTCAACTCTAAGTACGCGCCCGTGTCTTCCAAAATCTTTCCAAACTCACTCTCCGGGGGGTAGCAAAGTATTGCTGTGTTTATAGGTAGTTCTTGTTTCTCGTTGAGAGAAAACCTCAAGTCTCCGCCAACAACTGGCACCAAAGAATCACGCCGCCAAATTTTTTGCAACACAGAGTCGTTGAATGGAGGCATCGGTGTATTTTTAGCATGATATGTTATTGCTAAATCAATTTCGTATTTTAAAAATTGAGAAATGATTTCATCTTGGTTTCTAGTTCGCAGTCTGATCTTATCTATAAATTTATACTTAGATATCTGGCTGTAGATTTCAGGAAAGACTGAAGACGCAAGTGTGTGTTGTGTTCCAATTTTGAGTGATTTGATTGGGCTCGTATATTCACCTTTTAGTGAGTCCATTTTTTTTAGAAGTGATCGAAATTCATCTTGTCTATTCAGCAATTCGTCTTTGATTTCTACCTTATTTGCGAGTCGCTCAACTAACTTTACGCCCAACCAGTTTTCTAGAGTTGCAATTCTTCTAGAAAATGCAGGTTGCGTCACATTTCTGCGTTCTGCAGCACCCCGCATGCTACCTTCTTCGATCAAGGCAAGAGCATCTTCAATCAACATGATATTCATATCTCTCTCATACTAAAAGTATGAGTAGAGTGCAAATTTAGCAATTTATTCCGCTAATTTATTGTGACTACACTTACTAGAACTTTATCCTTAGGAAGAATAATGCTGACAACTCTTGAGCAACACAGATCAAAAATTTCTGAAAATATTGGTATCCTTCGCAGAACTTTAGATACATTTCCGCGAGTTAGGCTTGGTCACCTGCCTACCCCGCTGGAACCAATGGATAGACTTTCTGAAGAGTTGAACGGCCCAAGGTTTTGGGTGAAACGTGATGACTGCACTGGCCTTTCATCAGGTGGTAATAAGACTCGGAAACTTGAGTTTTTGATTGCGGACGCGCTTGAGAAAAATGCCACCTGCGTGATTACTCAAGGAGCAACGCAATCAAACCACGCGCGCCAAACAGCTGCTGCCGCCGCAAAGGTTGGATTAGGTTGTCACATCCTGCTGGAGGACCGCACAGGGTATAACTCTGAGGAATACAACTTAAATGGTAATGTTCTTCTTGATCAACTTCATGGCGCAACAATTTCCAAACGAAATGGTGGAGCAGACATGGCGGCAGAAATGGAAGTATTGGCATCACAGCTCCTGTCAGATGGGGAAACCCCTTATATAATCCCAGGCGGCGGTTCAAACACCACGGGTGCTCTTGGGTATGTTGTTTGCGCAGCCGAACTGGAAGAACAGGCTTCAGAAAATAACGTTGAAATCGATGCGTTGGTTCACGCTACCGGAAGTTCAGGTACACAAGCTGGATTGGTAGCAGGTTTATGTTCGCTCGAAAGTGATATCCATCTTCTTGGTATCGGCGTACGTGCGCCACAAGAAAAACAAGAAAAGATGGTCCATGATTTGGCTATGGCTACGACTGACTTTCTTGGAAATGGTGTTAGCGTCCCAAGAGATGTGGTTCGCGCAAATTGCAATTATGTTGGTGAAGGATACGGTTTGCCAACAGAGCAAATGATAAATGCACTCAAAATGCTTGCCCAGTTAGAAGGGTTATTGTTCGACCCTGTATATTCTGGAAAAGGACTGGCAGGGTTAATAGATTTAACCAGACAGGGGTATTTTGACGGCATGCAAAATGTCGTGTTTCTACATACCGGTGGTAGCGCTGCATTATTCGGATATCCAAATATTTTTGGACTGCCTGGATATAACTAAAACTGAAGTAATCAACCAACATGGAGAGTAAAATGAAATCAAAGAGTATTAGTGCGCTTCTCACTACTGTTGCGCTCACGATTAGCTCCGGAGCTGCGTTTGCAGAAGATGTTAAAATTGGAGTTCCTTCTTGGACGGGTGCTCAAGCTATCGCGCACCTATTGGGCGCAGTCGTTGAAAGTAAAATTGGAGGAACAGTGGAATATGTTCCCGGAAACAATGCAACGATTTTCCAAGCCATGGATCAGGGCAAGGGAGACATTGATGTTCATCCAGATGTTTGGCTACCAAACCAAGAAAGTTTTACAAAAAAATATGTTGATGGTGCGGGTACGGTAACACTTTCGGAGAACTCATACGCAGGAAATCAGGGTTACTGTGTGTCAAAACAGTTCGCAGCTGAATATAACATTACTGACATCGCGGATTTAGGTCGTCCTGAAGTTGCCGCAGCAATGGACAGTGATGGCAATGGAAAAGGCGAAATGTGGATTGGAGCTCCAGGTTGGGCTTCTGCAAATGTTAATGAAGTCAAAGTTAGAGACTATGGTTTGTTAGACTTCATAGAACCAATTCGTGCAGAAGAAGCTGTGAAAACGGCTCGGGTAAAAGACTCGATTGCGAAGGGCGAAGGCTATGCATTCTATTGTTATGAGCCTCATGCAATTTGGTACATGTTCGATGTTGTCATGCTGACTGAGCCGACACATGATCCAGAAAAATACAAGATGGTTCAGCCTTCAGACTCAGCAAATTGGTATGACGAGTCTTATGTTGCTTCGAAAGATGCTTTGAAGCAGGTTCAAATTGCGTATTCAGGCTCGCTTGCGGATCGTTCTCCCGCAATCGCTGAGTTCTTCGCAAATTTCTCGTTAGAAGCAAATGATGTGAGCAGTTTTGCTTATGAAATCAGCGGGAAAGGACGCGATCCAGCAGAGGTTGCAAACGAATGGATTGCAGCAAATCCCGAACGCGTAGATGCGTGGCTAGGCCTTTAATTAAAACGCAGCTAGCGGGTGGGTATATCTCACCCGCTATTTATTTAATGACTGGGTAAAATTTTGATACAGGTAAAGAACGTCTGGAAGATCTTCGGTGATAGGGCTGAAGAAGCATTGAATGCTATCCAAGCGCAAAATCTTTCTAAAGCGGAGGTACTAGAGCAGTTCAATTGCGTTGTGGGTGTTGCAAACACTTCCTTAGACATCAAGGAGGGCGAGATCTTCTGTATCATGGGCCTTTCTGGAAGCGGAAAATCCACACTGGTCCGTCATTTTAATCGGTTACTTGAGCCAACTGCAGGCGAGATAATTATCGATGGGATCGATGTTATGCAGTTGAATACACCCCAACTACAAAAGTTTCGGAATGAACGCATCGGAATGGTCTTTCAAAACTTTGCATTGATGCCTCATCGTTCCGTCCTGGATAATGTTGCCATGCCCCTCGAGATAAGGGGTATTGGAAAAAATGAAAGATTGCAGCAGGCTTCAGAAGTTCTTGAGATTGTTGAATTGGGAGCCTGGGGTAATAAATTCGCACACGAACTTTCTGGAGGAATGCAACAAAGGGTGGGGCTTGCACGGGCGATATCGGCTAATCCTGATGTGCTTCTCATGGATGAGCCATTTAGTGCCCTTGATCCTTTAATTCGCAGACAATTGCAGGACGAATTTATTAAACTTTCGAAACAGCTGCAAAAAACGACAGTATTCATTACGCACGATTTGGATGAGGCGGTTCGCATCGGGGATCGAATTGCTATCATGAAAGATGGAGTCGTGGATCAAATCGGAACAGCCGAAGAGATTGTGATGAATCCGCAGACAGAATACGTAGCAAACTTTGTGGCGGGAATCTCGCGCCTAAAGGTAGTCAAAGCTCACGCAATCATGAAGCCAAATATTACGGATCTTTCTACTAACACCCCATCAGTGAGAAATAACGTAGTGAATTTAGACGCCTCACTCACTGAAATAATTGAAATGTCAATCCAACGACCAGGCGATATTTACGTTGTGGATGCCGAAAAAGTTGTGGGTGTGATCGAGCAATCAGACATCTTAAAAACAGTCATCGAGGGAACGGAGACGTCATGAATAGCCGGAAAATAGACATTCTTGATATGCTCGACCGAAATGACGCGGTAGACTATAAAAAAGATCGCGATGAAGCCATCAGAACATTTGTTGAAACCAGTCAAGAATACTACGTTGAACAGTTTTCTAAGATTGGTGCCAGATCAAAATTCACATTAACCTACAATTGGTTTGCAGGATTATTAGGTCCAGTATGGTTCGGCGCCCGCGGTTTATGGTCATGGGCATTGGCTTTTTTAATTGTAGAAACGATCGCGTTTGTTCAAATCGTGAGAGGGGCATTTGGCGATCTATCTGCGGAAGCATGGCTGCGAATTGCATCAATTGAAAATACACTTGAACTGCGACGCAAACAACTTGCTTCGGCGATAGAGAAGGGCACAGAAAAAATAGATGTATACCGGCGAGCCGTAGAGTCCTTGGAAAATAATATTGAAGGCATTAGAGCAGAAGCTCTCGCTTTAGATGGACAAGGTATCTGGATCACATTGATCGGTCTGATGGTACTGATATTGGCGAAATTTACTCAATCAATATTTGCAAATTGGGCACTTGAACGAAGGTTTTCAGAATGGAGATCGGATCCTAGCATAAGAACAGGATTTTCAATTTTGGCTTGTGTGGTGAGTTTAATATTCATGGGTTTGGTCGTTGT
>JAAEZW010000068.1 GCA_018222665.1 Paracoccaceae bacterium | reverse complement strand
CCGCCCAGGCCTGCGCACCCGCTTTGACCATTGCGTTTTCATGCGTGCAGGTTAACCCAGACAAATACCACAAAACGGGAACTGGGCCGCTGACGGCCTCTTCTGGCAGAAACACCGCAAAAGTCATGTCGCACTGACACGCTTTGGATGAATGACGATAAACGCCCTGTGTTCCGCCAAAACATTTATTCTCGGACAAAGTTTCCATTAGAGGTTTCCTTTCTACTTAGGAAAATTTTAGTGAGCAGAAAAATATAATCCAAAGGCGCCGACTAAGATTAGACTGAGCGCCCAGATTTTATCCAGATTGAACCAAGCTTTTGAAATGAATTTGAGCCCCAGCCACCAATATACAAACAGCGCTAACACAGCTCCTGAAAAACCCATCGAAATTGTATGAACAAAAGAAACAAGCAGTGCGGTTGAGAGATCGTTGGACATTAAATTTTGAGCAGCAGCGTGTCCAATCTCCATCGGATTACTCGTATTTTCTGCGATTTCGCAAATTCCCAGGTAAATTGGGACAAGCATTAGCGCTGCACCATGTGCGAGGGCAGATAAGAACGACCACAAACCTAACTTAGCAGGATGTACACGGGCCAAATACCGTGGGTGTTTTGGGTTTATGAGTAAATAGATACCCATCCCAATAACAATGAGGCTGGCACCGATTCTGATCTGATACTCTTTTTCAATCAACCAGATCATCATTGTGAATGGAGCAAGAATAGCAATCATAGCTACAAGATGACCGACTGCCAAAAGCAAAAGTGCTTTCGGCAATGCGGAGAATTTCTGCTCCATAAGTGCAGCGGAAACTGCAAGAGGCCACCCCATTCCTGGGTTAAGTCCGTGATAAACTCCAGAAAAAATGACGGCCCACCATAGGGCCGTCAAAGACGTGTATTCCATCATTTAGACTGAAGGGTAACAGAAACTATCTGTGGAGCAGTCTCCGCCCTCTAGACGAATTTGGTGGGCACGTGTGTTCTCTGGGAAGTTGATGTAAAAATTAGGATCTAAAGTTAGCCCACCGTTTTCACCAACATTCGCCATGACCATTTGTCCACCTTCTTGATGTGGGTAGAATTGGTCATCCCAGGTAGAATAGAGAGAATTTGTCCAATAAACGCGTTTTCCATCACGGCTTACTTCAACCATTTGAGGTCCATACAAGAACTCTTTGCCATTGGGGTGATTAGTTTCTCTCGCGATACCACCCAATTCAACTTTTCCTGCTAAAACAGGATTGAACGGATCTGACACATCGTACTGGTGCATTTCACCAAGGCCCCAGCAAGCGACGTATAGGTATTTGTCGTCGAGGCTTAGGTCTATGTCTGTAACGAGTGGTGGTACTGCCGAAAACCCTTTCAAAAGATCTGGAAGATTTTCGGGATCTTCAGGTCTTGGATCTATCGTGATCACTTTTTTAGCTTGCCAAGTATTATCGTCACCGCGCCACCAAGTAAAGATCGCTCCCTGAAGATTTGTTGTGTCTACGACAACACCGCAGAAGCCATACGATTTAGTTGGATCGTGTGCTGGCCTGATTTCGAGGGCCATTTGGTAATTTTCGCCAAGATCAATCGTTTGGATATTTTTGCGTGCGCGTAGATCCCAGAAATGGATAGAGTGTCCATACTTGTTGCTGAGTAGATCTTCAGGAACCACGCCATTTTCAAATTGTGGAGGTAGCCCCCATTCTGAGCTTACCATGTAGTCTTGTGGCAGGTTCCACCAAAAATCATAGTGTTTATCCTGCTGTCCGCGATCCATTTCATAGCGACCGATGATATCGAAAGTCTCGCAATCCATGATAAAGATGCCGGGAGGTGATTCAGTGCCATCTTCGCCAGAGCCGCCAAGAGTTGATACATAAATACCTTCAGGGCCACAGTGGATTGTATGTGGCCGAGAATAACCAGTTTTTGCGAAGACTTCCTCGGGCTCAATCACTTTGTGAATCTTCGCTTCTAGTGGCTCTTTTACGTCGAAAATATAAATTCGGCTGGATCTGATGCCGGGCACGATCAAATACCGGCGCTCTAAAAAAGCATGCCCCGAAAGCGGGGATAACGAAGACGAGCACGCATTCCATCCAAAGTGATGAAATTCATCGCCAGTTGTGGGTACCATGACTTGATGCACGATCTCACCGTACGTTTGCGAGTCTTTTCGCAAGTCGATGACGGCCAGACCATCATGTTGGGACGCGTCTTTTCCAAGCATGATTGTGAATGCAAAATTTTCCACTGGTGCTTGCATCGCCAATTTTGGAGATGCGTGAAAAGTGGGATCTGGTTTCATAGGTTTATTCATTTTTTTCCTCCCTATTTTTCCCTTCTTTGGGAATTTTACAGTGTCGCTTTTTCAATTTAGACTTCTGCGACATTGCATAACTGAATGGCATCGCTGATTTGTTCGGCTAATTTTGTTAGTTTGATGCCAATCTCTTTTCTGTATTCTTTGTCAAAACGACGTATTGGGCCAACCGCACCAACGCTGAAGATGGCGCCAATATTTCCCATAGTTATTGGTGCGGCGACACTTGCGATGCCCACATCAATTTCTTGGTCACAATCTGCATACCCTTGATTACGAATAAGCTCGAATTCAACCATCAACATTTCACGTGTTGTTTTGGTATGTTGTGTGTAGGCTTTTAGTGTTCCTGCTAAGATTTTTTCCATGAAAGCTTCATCTGCAAACGCAGCAATTGCTTTTGAACATGAGCACGCGTGCATTGGGCGCTCACCCATGCCGGGATGTATAAACGCTCTGCTTGGGTCGTCAGGCGTTTCCACGTGGATTATTTCAACTTTACTATCGCGAAAGCGCGATAAAAAAGTTGTTTCGTTAAATTTAGTGGCGGCTGCTTTTAGGAGTGGCGATGAAACCCTCCTTACATCGACATCTGATTTACCCAGTAAGGCAATCCGAATTAAACGCTCACCCACGATATAGCGCCCGTCATTTGATGGTTCTTCAATCAAGCTTTCTGACAAAAGTGTTTGTAGTAACCGATAGCAAGTTGGCTTAGGTAAATCTGTAACACTGCAAATTTCGGCAGCTGTTAATGGTCTGCCGGCAACAGAAATAATTTCTAATAAATTTACCAGTCTTGCTAAATGCACACTGTTCTCATTTTCTCATATGGTGATACACTTTCTCATAATATGAGACCGAATCAATAATTTGGTCAAGCTTTGTTTTGGGAGAAATGACATGCGAACAAGAGCAGCGGTTGCTTTAGCAGCAGGTGAACCACTTCAGGTAATGGACGTAAATTTGGAGGCACCGAAGGCTGGTGAAGTCTTAGTGGAAATCAAGGCAACTGGGATTTGTCATACGGATGAGTTCACGAGGTCTGGTGATGACCCAGAAGGAATTTTTCCCGCAATCTTGGGTCATGAAGGGGCTGGTGTCGTACTTGAGGTTGGCGAGGGGGTAACAACCCTAAAACCTGGCGATCACGTTATCCCGCTTTACACGCCCGAATGTGGCAGTTGCCATTCATGCAAATCGGGCAAGACAAATCTATGTACGGCTATCAGAGGAACTCAAGGTCAAGGGTTAATGCCTGACGGTACAACGCGTTTCTCGATGCTTGATGGTACTCCAATCTATCACTACATGGGTTGTTCAACGTTTTCTAATCACACTGTAATGCCAGAAATAGCTCTCGCGAAAGTTCGTGAGGACGCACCCTTTGATAAAATTTGCTATATTGGATGTGGTGTTACTACTGGCATCGGAGCGGTCATAAATACCGCCGGTGTTGAGCAAGGCGCTACAGCCGCTGTTTTTGGGCTTGGTGGTATTGGCCTCAATGTAATTCAAGGCCTCCGAATGGCAGGTGCAGGCAAAATTATTGGTGTGGATTTGAATGACTCCAAAGCTGATATGGCTTCACAATTTGGCATGACAGATTTCATCAATCCGTCAAATTTGGGAGACCAAAGTGTAACTCAGGCCATAATCGAGTTAACCAAAACAGAGGAAGATGCGTTTGGTGGCGTGGACTATTCTTTCGATGCCACAGGAAACGTAAAAGTTATGCGTGATGCACTTGAGTGTTCGCATAGAGGTTGGGGTGTGTCGGTAATCATTGGTGTAGCACCGGCTGGTGCCGAAATTTCCACTCGCCCATTTCAGTTAGTAACGGGCAGAATTTGGAAAGGGACGGCTTTCGGTGGTGCAAAGGGACGTACAGATGTTCCTAAATTTGTCGATTGGTACATGGATGGCACAATTGAAATAGATCCAATGATCACACATAAACTTAGCCTAAACGACATTAACAAAGGCTTTGATTTGATGCATGAAGGCAAGTCTATAAGAGCGGTTGTGGAGTTTTAATCCTCATTCCTAACTTACTTCGCATAAGTTTAATCCTTGCCCTGATCATCGGCGCGTTTTCGCGCGTCCATGCTATGCCGCATCAACAGGATGTTGCCCATATCGTTCCCGTTTGTAGTGGCGGTTCGATGATTATGGCAACACAGGATGGCAAAATTGGACCGAAGACACTGTCGATGGTGTTCAACATGGAGCCTGCAACCTTGCTGGATAAATACGCCGAAGCACGGGAAGCATACTATCGCAGCCTGAAGACATTTGAGATTTACGGGCGAGGGTGGCTGCGTCGCAATGATGAGGTGCTGGCCAAAGCCAAATTACTTGCACAGTGAAAAGGGGCAAGTCGTCGTACAACAGGGAGGGAATTGTTACTGCTCGTCTCGCCCCTTGGTGAAGGCAGGCGACAGGTATAACCACATTTTTACATCATATATGGAGTTGATGGTTTACGACAGATCGCCCGCCAACACTTTGATGATACCACAAAAACAGCGTTTTTCCTATTGGTTTTGGAATGGCTGGCCCTCGATCCGAAATTTTCGTGTGTAACTCAGTACACGCCTACCCAAGAAGGGTTCATCACTGGGAAATTTTTTGCTTTGTCCGCTGTTGCGAACTCTGCTTTCACTTGCGCGACCATATCGTCTGCAAATGTTGCTTTGTTTATGCCCATATCGTCGAGTTGACGTGCGGTTGCGTTATTCAGAAGCTGGTATGCTGCATTGCGCGTTTGAGCGATTACGATTGCACGGTAGATTTTATTAAACATAGTAAATACCTCTGCTGACTTAGATGTAAAGTGCGCCAGTTTTGTTGAAGTTTGCGGCGGAGTTTTCGCCTGATTTGATCATCCAGTTAACGACTGCTGTCCAAAGTTTTGTCATTGTTTCATTCCTTCTATTCATGGCTCTTAGGTAATAGAGATTGACCTAAATGACATCAGACAAATTGGAAGTGTCGCTATGCGCTGAATGCATAGGTTGAGCGGATTTTTGCATATCGCATGGCGTTAGGGTGCATGAGTTTCGACGACTTACCTTAACCGTCCCCACCATGGGATGATCCAGACTTCAAGTTAGCAGTTTTATGGCCCATCAATATTGCGTGGTCAAATACCAAACGAGCAGTGGTAGCTCAGGAATTAAAATCAAACTTGCTAATACTATGCGCTGGAGTTTTCGATTTGATAAAATCCGCGTCATATGGAGTAGTTAAGCTGGAGGGTCTCAAAGGAAATAAGATGCGGCTATTTGCCAACTGCAACACGTAGAGCAGTAACCAACGTCGCTGCGAGATGATCCAGACTTTAAGTTGGCTGTTTAGTCTTCCGTAGGGTGCTTAAAAATACGTTTAAAGAGATAAGCTGCCGCAACGATGATTAAAAAGGGCACAATGCCTATCACCCACATACCTAGAAACCATAGTGTATGTGCTGGTCCGACGAAGTCTTCGTAATACCAAGTACCGATCAGTTTGCCCTCAGTCGCGAGCAGTGTAATCGAGATCAAGATGGGCCAAAAGATAAAATGAAGAATAGTACGCAAGTTAGCCGTCACGGTATTAGGCTTTAGCGATCTTGTCTTCAACCTGAACACAGAATGGTTGTGCGGTTGTTCGTTTTTTATTTGGGATAACAGGCCAGTGACCATTTTGCTTGAGCCATTGCTCCCATTCGTTACGGTGATCAGGTGATAATCCAGTTTCATCATTGAACTCTTTTGCAAGCTGCTTTCGCAGTTGCATTACGCGCCGTTTATTCATTTTAAAACTCCCTGACTTAGAGGAAACCACACCATGGGTCTGTTTGACAACTTTAAAAAGCTGAGGTGTGCCTCTAAGTCGAACGTCCACAACGCAGTGATCTGGCAACCTGCATGCATATCCTGCTTCCTGAAAAGTGCCCACCGATGATCTCTATGCAGTGGGGCTTCGAATACAAGATTGGGCAAAGACTAATTGACGTATTTGCCAAACGGCGAAAGTATATTGAGCGATACCATCGATATGTTTTTCACACTTGATTGAGGATTATCACTTATGAAACTTTGGTTGCATCACTTAAATCTGTGTGGAGATAACGTACCCGAACTGAGTGATTTTTATCGAAATGTTATGACCTTAGGTGATGATGAGCGCCAAAACTTACCACCAATTAATCAAGATAAATCGCTTGTAGGTGATGTAAGTTTTGTCACAGATGGCACCATTCAATTACACTTAACCCCAAAAGATATTACAAATTCTTTTCGGTCAGGACATGTGGTGAACCCTTTAGAACGTGGTCACATAGCTTACCGAACAGATGATATTGAAGCATTCATGGCTCACTTGGAAAATTGTGGTGTACCATATTCTGATTGGGGAAGTGACGCGGTGAAAGGTTGGCATCAGATATTTTTTTATGACCCAATCGGTAATGTAATTGAAGTGCATCAAGTATTGTCCGATGACAAAAACCAATAACTATTTCTAGTGATGCCATAAGAAATTGGACCCCAACTGAGTTCACAGGACGCCCAGATAACCAAATGGAAATTTCAAGCGACAGCTCTGATCACTTTCGGTCCACTATTACGCAATGGTTTATACTGTTAGGTTTAGTACTTGGAGTTACGGTTACTAACGGATTTGCCAGATTTTCGTATGGTTTAATGTTGCCCGCTATCCAGGCAGAATTGAATTGGAACTACATGCAAGCTGGTTGGTTAGGCACAATAAACGCGATAGGGTACATCGTCGGAGCAGTTTTTACGATGCTTCTCGTGCAAAAGTTTCCATCCAAATATCTCTTCGCCGCTGGATTGATCAGTACGTCTGTGACCTTATTTTTGACTGGCATATTGGTGACAATCGAGTTTCAGTTTGTTCTACGTTTTTTAGCCGGATTATTTGGTGCAATATCGTTTTCAACAGCGGGTGCATTGGCATCAACATTGTTTCAGGACGATCATAAAATGAATGCGCTTTCCATAGCCATATTATTTGGAACAGGTGGAGGCATAGGGATAGTAATTTCTGGGGCGATTATACCTCTGTTAATAGACTTTTATGGAAATTCGTTTTGGCCAATATGCTGGGTCATCATTGGCGTTTTGTGTGTATTATTTTGTCCAGTTGGAATATGGTCTGTGAGAAAATTGCCACGCAGTAATTTGGTCGCTAAAGATAAACAAAAAATCCCAATCAAGTCGATGTACGCAATTTTTACAGGTTATGCATCTTTTGGGCTTGGCTACATTGTATATCTGACGTTTATTTCCGCGTGGATGGTATCACAACAGTTATCTGCGCTGTCAATTACTTCGGTTTGGGTTATCTTGGGTTTCTGCATCTGCATTTCCCCCTTTTTTTGGAAACCGATATTTGCGAGATTTGATGATGGTACGCCACTCTCTTTAATATTGGTCACAATTGCTGCTGGGTCGAGTATTCCAGTTTTATTTCCCAGCTTTTTAGGTCTTATTGTTTCTGCGGTAATATTCGGGCTGTCGGTATTTATGGCGCCTGGTGCGATTACAAACTTCACCAGAAAAAACCTTCATGAAAACAATTGGGCTTATTCTATAAGCGTTTTTACGATCATTTTTGCATTGGCTCAGACAATAGGTCCATTCGCTGCAGGCGTCTTAGGTGATTGGTTGGAGAATATCGGAGCGAGTTTGCTAATTGCATCAATGGTCATGATGATTGGAGCATTTTGCGCATACTCACAAAAGGGTATGAGGTGATGCAACATTCCCG
>JAAEZW010000067.1 GCA_018222665.1 Paracoccaceae bacterium | reverse complement strand
GCGGCCAAGGGTAAAGTTGGCGATGTTCACACCGTTTTGACCCAACGTTTGACCCAAAGTACCGATGATGCCTGGGACGTCTTCGTTCGTTGTATAAAGCATGTTTGCGCCGACTTCCGCGTCGATGTTGATGCCTTTGATCTGAATGAAACGTGGTTTTCCATCACTGAAAACTGTGCCGCCAATCGAACGCTCGCGTTCTGCTGTGACGACTGTGACCTTGATATAACCTGCAAATACACCTGATTTATCTTGGTTCGTGGTGCTGATCTTAATACCTCGTTCCTTTGCGATCACAGGTGCGGACACCATATTCACATCTGGATTGGCCTTTTTCATGATACCTGCTACAACAGAACAATTCAGCGCATCCAAATTCATTTCGGCAACAGATCCATCATACAAAATGTTGATCGCTGTGATCGGCTCATCCGTCATTTGGCCCACGAAGTTGCCCAAGTGATCCGCCAATTTGACCCACGGACCCATGATTTTGGCCTCTTCTGCGGTCATGGATGGCATGTTCAGCGCGTTTTCAACGGCCCCTGACAACAGATAGTTTGACATCTGATCTGCGACTTGCAATGCCACGTTTTCCTGCGCTTCTGTCGTTGCAGCGCCTAAGTGCGGTGTGCAGACAACATTTGGCAGATTGAACAATGGGTTTTCCGTTGCAGGTTCAACCGAAAATACGTCAAACGCAGCGCCCGCAACATGCCCAGATTGCAACAACTCAGCCAGTGCAACTTCGTCAACCAAACCGCCGCGCGCACAGTTGATGATGCGAACGCCCTTTTTGGTTTTGGCCAAATTTTCACGGCTTAGAATGTTCTTGGTGCTTTCTGTGAATGGGACATGCAGCGTGATGAAATCAGCTGCTGCCAGTAACTCGTCCAGCTCTATTTTTTGAACACCCATCTGCTTGGCCTTTTCTTCACCAAGGAAGGGGTCAAATGCCATGACCTTCATCTTTAGGCCGCGTGCACGGTCGCAAACGATCCCGCCAATGTTACCTGCGCCGATAACACCAAGTGTCTTGCCCGTCAGTTCAACACCCATGAATTTGGATTTTTCCCACTTTCCCGCATGCGTCGATTCAGAGGCCTCGGGAATTTGACGCGCAACAGCAAACATCATTGCAATGGCATGTTCGGCAGTGGTGATCATATTGCCAAACGGAGTGTTCATGACGATCACACCCTGTTTAGACGCGGCTTCTTTATCGACATTGTCCGTTCCAATGCCCGCGCGGCCAACCACCTTTAGGTTGGTTGCATGTTTCAAAATTGTGGGCGTCACCTTGGTTGCGGACCGGATGGCAAGGCCATCATATTGTCCAATGACTTCGGCCAGTTTTTCTTTGTCTTTGCCCAGATCAGGCATGAAATCCACGTCGATCCCGCGATCTCGGAAGATTTGGACAGCTGTTTCGCTTAGTTTGTCAGATACAAGTACTTTAGGTGCCATGTTTATTCTCATTCTATGGAATTGGTATGTGCACCCCCTTATTGGGGATGCTTATTATTCAATTTTGTCAGTAGGTTAAAGCGCGGCGATTTCTTGTTCGAAGGCCCATTCCAACCATGGAAGCATCGCGACGATGTCCGATGTTTCGACTGTGCCACCGCACCACAAACGCAATCCCGCAGGGGCATCACGATAGGCGCCGATGTCATAGGCTACGTTTTCGGTTTCCAATCGCTTGGCAACCGCTTTGGCGAATTTTGCGCCGTCTTGAATGCGATCGTCTGTAAACTTCAGACACACAGAGGTATTTGAACGTGTGGCGGGATCAATCGCCAAATTATCAATCCAATCGCGTGTTTCGCAGAAATCCCAAATCGCCTGAGCATTGGCTGTTGCGCGCGCGATCAAGCCGTTTAGCCCACCAACATCCGCGGCCCAATCCAATGCTGCGATGTAATCCTCAACCGCCAACATGGATGGCGTATTAATTGTTTCGCCAACGAAAATACCTTCGATCAGCTTGCCGCCTTTGGTAAGGCGGAAGATTTTCGGCAGCGGCCAGGCAGGTGTATATGTCTCTAATCGTTCGACCGCACGTGGTGACAGGATCAACATACCATGCGCCGCTTCACCACCTAGCACCTTTTGCCAGCTGAATGTAGTGACATCCAATTTGTCCCATGGCAGATCCATTGCGAAGGCTGCTGAAGTGGCATCACAAATGGTTAGCCCCTGACGATCTGCGGGGATCGCATCTCCATCGGGCATGCGCACGCCAGATGTGGTGCCGTTCCATGTGAATACAACGTCCGTGTTGTAATCTACCGCGGCCATATCGACGATTTCGCCGTATTCGGCGGTGCGTACATCTGCATCAAGTTTCAGTTGCTTGACAACATCTGTCACCCAGCCTGCGCCAAAGCTTTCCCAGGCGACCATAGTCACAGGGCGCGCGCCCAACATGGACCACATCGCCATTTCAACCGCGCCTGTATCAGACGCAGGAACAATCCCGATACGATAGTCGGCGGGGATGTTCAGAATCTCTCGTGTTTTTTCGATTGCTTCCTTGAGCTTGGCCTTGCCCACAGCCGCACGATGCGAGCGGCCCAATGGGGCATCTGCCAATTTGTCCAAAGAAAACGTGGGGATTTTGGTACATGGACCAGAAGAAAAACGCGCGTTCAACGGCCGCGCAGCCGGTATATTCATAGCCATCAATGCTACCCTTTCAGATATGCGCCCCTCGTTGGGGAGGGGTGTCCCACGAACCGAAATAGAGAGAGAAAGTTGGTTTCACAAGCGCAAAAAGGTCTATATAGCGACATTCAAGAATAATTTTGCGACGCATATGTCCCTTATAGGAAACAGAAATCATGTATCAGGTCACGCTTATCGGTGCGCCAAACCAAGAACGATTGAATATGACGGTGTTGGATTCCTTGCGCCATGCGTGGGGCGGGGGCGATGCGGTTTGGTTGTCGCATGCAGAGGCCGCAGAGTTTCCGATTGAAACCGTCCCGAGCAATCAGTGGCAGGTGTGGCAAGAGTTTCAAAACATGGGCATCGATATGGTTGTTCAAGCTGCATCTGAGCGGCGCAAAAAGATGTTATTGGCCGATATGGATAGCACCATGATCCAACAGGAATGCATCGATGAATTGGCCGGTGAAGTTGGTGTTGGGGATCGTGTAAAAGAGATTACAGCGCGGGCCATGAATGGCGAATTAGATTTTGAAGCGGCGCTGGATGAGCGCGTTGCGCTGTTGGCGGATCAGCCTGCGCATATCATTGATAAGGTTCTGAAAGAACGCATAAAATTTATGCCTGGTGGGCGCACATTGATCGCGACCATGAAGGCAGACGGGGCCTATGCCGCATTGGTGTCGGGGGGGTTCACGGCCTTTACACATAAGGTTGCGGAGACCCTTGGATTTGATGAGCATCACGCGAATACACTCTTGGTGGATGGAGATAAATTAAGTGGTAAAGTCGCGCGCCCCATATTGGGCAGAGAGGCCAAAGTAGAGCAATTGGAAAAGATCACTGCCAAGTTGGGATTGTCAGAGAATGATGTGATCGCCGTTGGGGATGGTGCCAATGATTTGGGCATGTTGGGGCGTGCGGGAACAGGTGTTGCACTGCATGCAAAACCCACGGTTCAGGCGGAATGCGATGTGCGTGTGAACCATGGCGATTTGACCGCCCTGTTGTTTTTGCAAGGCTATTCTAGGGACGAATTTTGCGGTCTGTAAAACGTCGGTATTATGTCGGTGCGCGAGCTTTCAGGCGTGCGACGCTCATGCAGGGCACTTCGCCCCGCCCACCTTCCTGTAACGGGTTGTTGATGGGTTCTTGATGCTTGGTGAAATTCGCTTACCTTATGAGGCAAGCGAAGAGGAGATCATCATGAGTGCAGGCTATTTCAAAGATCCAGATGCCATCGCGCGATTAAGCGATGAGGAATTTTGGGTGACCCAAGAAAGTGGGACGGAGCGGCCCGGGAAAGGCAAGCTCCTTTATAACAAAGAGCCTGGAATTTACGTTGATATTGTCTCAGGCGAACCCCTATTTGCATCCTCTGATAAGTATGAGAGTGGATGTGGGTGGCCCAGTTTTACCAAACCGATTGAAGCGGCACATATAAATGAGTTGCGTGATACAACGCATGGCATGATCCGTACAGAAGTGCGCAGCACGCATGGGGATAGCCACTTGGGCCACGTATTCCCAGATGGCCCTCAGGATCGTGGCGGATTGCGCTATTGCATCAATTCCGCATCGCTTCGCTTTGTGCCCAAGGATGAGATGGAAGGTGAAGGCTATGGCGCCTATTTGGACCAAGTGGAGGACTAAGATGGAAACGGCGGTATTTGCAGGTGGATGTTTTTGGGGAATGGAGGATTTAATTCGTCGCATCCCTGGGGTTCACAAAACGCGTGTTGGGTACACAGGGGGTCATGTGGACAATCCAACATATCGATTGGTCTGCACAAAAACCACAGGACATGCAGAGGCGGTTGAGATCGAATTTGATCCATCGGTTGTCAGTTATCGAAAATTGTTGGAATTCTTTTTTCAAATACATGACCCGACAACGGTTGACCGACAAGGAAATGATATTGGCGACAGCTATCGGTCAGAAATTTTCTATAAGAATGATGCGCAAAAAGAGATGGCCGTAAAAACGATTGAGGACGTGAACGCCTCTGGTTTATGGCCAGCTCCTGTCGTGACCAAGGTGTCGCCTGCGGTTACATTTTGGGAGGCAGAACCAGAACATCAGGATTATTTGGTGCGTCATCCGAACGGCTACACCTGTCACTTCCCCCGTGCGGATTGGGTTTTGCCAAGTGTGGGCGCATAAAACTAGGTAAACATAATGACCGTTGCGTGTTATCCGACGCGGCGGTCACAAATCCACGCTTTGGGCCAGTGCATAAATCGGCGCAAGCATATAGCGACGAAATCGCCCCAGCGGGAATTGCGTGGTAATGTGTTGAAACGCCTTGGGGTAGGGGCGCGTTTCAATCTGATCCAACACCATATCGGAGAGGAGTGCACCAGCGTAGCTTGCCATTGCCACACCATTTCCGTGATAACCAAACCCCACATAACCCCCCGCGTATCCCGGAATTTCACCGATATAGGGCGTTTCAGATCGGTTAAGCGCCACAAGCCCTGACCATTCATAATCAATGGTCACACCAAGCCATGCAGGGAACATCCCAATAAAATCGCGCCTGATTTTTTGACGGATCCGTTCGTTGGAACGTTCGGTGTAATGTAGTCCCCCGCGCATACCAAACAGGAAACGATTGTTCGGCATCATTCGGAAATAGTGCAGCAAAAACCGACTGTCATATGCCATTTGCGCGCTGGTCCACCCTTGTGCCGTTTGTTCCTGATCCGTGATCGGACGCGTGACGATGACGGATGACTGTACAGGTAAAAAGCGTGCGCGCATCCATGGAAACATATCCTCGGATGAATAGCCATTTGTGGCGATGATGAATTTGTTGCAGGAAACTGTCCCGTTTGGGGTTGCGATGTCGTATCCCGATGTCTTTGGCACAATGCGCTGGGCGGGTGTGTTGGCATAGATTTTGGCGCCTTTTGTTTGTGCCATCTGTAACAATCCGCTAGCATATTTTTGAGGATTCAATCCAAAGCCGATGGGGGTTGTGATTGCGCCATGAAATGCGCCGCCGAGCCCGTTTTGGCGAAGTTCCTGTTTTTCCAAAATTTCGGCGGTGACGCTATAGTCGCGCTGAATTTCGGCCTGAAGCGCGGGAAAATCCTGTGCGTGTTTTGGCTTGTGGGCCAAGAGTGTTTCGCCATTTGAGTGGCGGTCCACATCTAAATCATTATCGGAAATAAATTGATCAACCAGATCGACAGCGGCCTTTTCCGCTTGGCGATATAGCTGTCGTTGATCCGATCCATAAAGCCTATCCAAACGTGCGTTTGAAATTTTCCCGCCGCCCAAACAGCAGAATCCACCATTACGTCCCGTTGCGCCGAACATGGGATGTTGTGCATCTATCACGGTGACATCAACACCTGCTTGTCTCAAATGATAGGCCGCGGACAAGCCCGTAAATCCTGCACCTATGACGGCAACATCGGTTTTGTCCGATCCGCGTAATGTCGGCAATGTAACAGATGGAACTGTCGTTGACCAATAAAGGTCCCGAATGGGATCGGGACCATAAGCTGCAGTTTCATAGACATAGCGCATCTAGGAACGCACGGCTTGCTGTTCTTCTAATCGTTGGCGCACCGCGGCGCGTTTCGAAATCAGCGAGGCCGAAATTACACCAATGGTTACGATCGCAATCATGATCGTTGAAAGCGCATTGATTTCTGGACTGACCCCAAGGCGCACGGCCGAGAAAATCTTGATCGGTAGAGTGGTGGCCGACGGACCAGAGGTGAAGGATGCGATCACCAAATCATCCAATGACAGCGTGAATGCCAAGAGCCATCCCGAGATGACCGCGGGCGCAATGATGGGTAATGTCACCAGACGAAATGCCTCAAACGGGGTGGAGCCCAAATCCAATGCGGCCTCTTCCAGTGACATATCAAAGGTGGCAAGGCGCGATGACACAACCACAGACACATAGCACATTGAAAAGGTGGTGTGGGCCAAGACGATCGTCATGACGCCCCGATCCAGACCAATACCAATAAATAGGAGCAGAAGGGATAGGCCCGTAATGACTTCTGGCATCACAAGCGGTGCATAGATCATCCCAGAGAACAATGTCCGCCCCCAAAACCGACCCGCGCGCACAAGAACATAGGCGGCCAAGGTGCCGAGAACGGTGGCAAAGGTTGATGATAAAACGGCAACCTTAATCGTCACCCACGCAGCGTCCAAGAACGCCTCATTCCGCATAAGCTCGCCATACCATTTTGTGGAAAACCCAGCCCAAACCGTGACCAATTTCGATGAGTTGAACGAATAGATCACCAAAATCACCATGGGCAGGTAAAGAAAGGCAAACCCGAGTGTTAGGGATGTTGTGTTAAACCAAGTTAGACGTCTCATCCCTCCGACTCCCGTTGTTTTTGTTCATTTCGTTGGAACAAGATGATCGGAATGATCAGGATCAATAACAAGATAACGGCCACTGCAGAGGCCAAGGGCCAATCACGGTTTGAGAAGAATTCATCCCAAAGAACCTTACCAATCATCAATGTGTTTGATCCGCCCAAGAGGGATGGAATCACAAATTCGCCCAAGGTTGGAATAAACACAAGGAAACAGCCCGCGATGATCCCACCGCGGGATAATGGGAATGTGACTAACCAGAATGCCTTGATACGCGAACAGCCCAAATCCTCTGCGGCCTCTAACAGACTATCGTCCAGTTTTTCCAACGTGGAATAGATCGGCAAAATCATAAACGGCAGATAGGTGTAAACGATCCCGATATAGACCGCGATGGGTGTGTTCAGAATGATCAGGGGTTCAGACGTCAACCCAAGGAACATTAAGGTTTGGTTCAAAAACCCCTCTTGTCCCAAAATGCCAATCCATGCGTAAACGCGGATCAGGAAGGATGTCCAAAATGGTAGGATCACCAACATCAACAGCGTTGGACGCCATTCCTCGCTTGCGCGGGTCATCGCATAGGCGATTGGATATCCAATCAGCAATGTCAAAAAAGTCGAGATCGCTGCGATTTTCAGACTGGATAGATAGGCTTTGTAATACAAATCATCCATCATCAGGAATTTGAAATTTTCAAAATCCAATGCGCCTAAAAATTTTGTAAATCCTTCCCATCCCTTGGCAAGATCTAATTGAGGCAAATAGGGGGGGATTGATAGTGCGATATCTGACAGCGATATTTTGAAAACAATGGCAAAAGGCACCAAAAATAGAGCCAACAGCCAAAAATACGGGATCGCGATAAGGACAAATCTACGCATGACTACCCCTTTAACAGAACGCCAGCGGTGGCAGTAAAGCTGATCCAAACCGTGTCGTCCCATGTGATCGCGCGGCGCGAAAGACGGCGTGTATTTGCGCTTTGTGCCTTGATGATCTGACCGTTGGGCATTTCAACGTGATAGGTCGATAGGTTGCCCAAATAGGCGATGTCCAAAACCTTTCCTTGGAATGCATTTGGTGTGTCGTCAGGTTTTTCAACA
>JAAEZW010000066.1 GCA_018222665.1 Paracoccaceae bacterium | reverse complement strand
CTCCGTACACCGCCTTAACCCATAAAACGAGTGCGAGCCCAGAAATCGAACTGCGTGGGTCCTGAATGACGATTTTATGCTCGGCAGGCAGATTTACCAAATCCTCGAACGAGGATGGCATGGTGGACATTTTATCAGCATTATAAACGAACGATACATAGGCCCAATCGAATGGTAAAAACGTGGCATCCGTCCATTCAATTGGCAATTTCAGATCCGCATTGTTTTGGCCGTGTTCCGCAAACAGACCCGTTTCACGTGCCTTTTTCGTAACATCGGTGTTCAAACCTATGACGATATCCGCATCGGTAGAGCTGCCCTCAAGCATAATACGCGGCAGCAAATCACCGGCAGAAAACTGCAAATCGCATCCGCATGTTTTTTCAAACTCGGTTTCAATTGCAGGGCCAGGGCCCCACTCAGATGCAAAATAGTCAGGTGCATATACGGTCAATACTGGTGTTTCGGCGAATGCCGCAGTTGCCGACAACATGGTAGATATAAGTAGAGTATTTTTCATAACATTCCCTTCTTAGTGAAGAGGGGACCCAGACGTTTTCTGGACCTTCCCTCCGCCGGAGTTACCCGGATCAGGTTCAACGGGTCCGCACATGCGTCTCAGCCCAAAGGCACCCCGAGGTGAGGCGGAAGTTAGTGTGCAAAAGAGGCAAAGACAAGGGAAATGAAAGCGCAATCGCATTTCTGATACCTAAAGCAATTAGAAGAATACCTTGCACCTTGAATGTTGTGGAATTACTTAGTCCCAGAGCAAGGAGCATCAAAATGAGCATGAACAGTTTTGGACATCTATTTCGCGTCACCACTTGGGGTGAAAGCCATGGTCCGGCACTCGGTGCAACTGTTGATGGGTGCCCGCCTGGCGTGGCGATTGATGCAGCGATGATCCAACATTGGTTGGACAAGCGAAAGCCAGGACAAAACAAATTCACCACGCAACGGCGCGAACCAGACGAAGTTGAAATTCTGTCTGGTGTTTTCGATGGGGTTTCGACAGGAACACCCATTCAGCTGATGATCAAAAACACAGACCAACGATCAAAAGATTACGGCGATATCGCCGAGACATTTCGCCCAGGTCATGCCGATATCACCTATTGGCAAAAATACGGCATTCGCGACTATCGCGGAGGTGGTCGATCATCAGCGCGCGAAACGGCCGCGCGGGTTGCAGCAGGTGGCGTTGCACGTGAGGCAATCAAATCATTGTGCCCTGACGTTCAAATCACTGGCTACATGACCCAAATTGGCCCCAAGACAATTGCCCGCAATAACTTTGATTGGGACGAAATAGAAAAAAATGCATTTTGGACACCTGATGCAAAGGCGGCGGAAGACTGGGCCATTTACTTAGACGAACTGCGTAAATCCCACGACTCCGTTGGGGCCGTGATCGAGGTTGTTGCACGTGGCGTCCCTGTTGGCTTGGGTGCACCCATCTATGGTAAGTTAGATACTGATCTTGCGGCAGCAATGATGTCGATCAATGCCGTAAAAGGCGTTGAGATTGGGGATGGATTTGCTGCCGCGGCCCTCACAGGGTCCGAAAACGCAGATGAAATATATATGGGCAACAATGGTCATTATTTCGGCTCTAATCACGCTGGCGGTATCCTGGGCGGAATTTCCACAGGCCAAGACCTGATTGTTCGATTTGCAGTAAAACCCACATCTTCAATTCTGACACCAAGAAATTCGATCAAGAAAAGTGGTGAACCGATCGAAGTCGTCACAAAGGGACGACATGACCCTTGCGTTGGTATTCGTGCGGTTCCTGTTGCCGAAGCGATGATGGCGTGTGTCATTTTGGATCACATGCTACTGCATCGTGGTCAGATTGGCGGAAATCAGGGGATGATCGGCTAGGACCGTTTCGCGAGTTGGACGGCCAAAATTCCACCTGCAACAATAGCGACACCCAAGATATCGAGGGGTGATAATCCTTCACGCAGTATCGCCGCCGCAATCGCGACCCCAAAAAAGGGATTAAGAAAGTGGTATGTTGACGCGCGCACCGCACCAATCCGATCAACCAAAATAAACCAAACAAGAGTTGCCAAAAGTCCTGGCACAAGCGTTGTATAAATAAACGCATATACGAAGGCGTTCGTCCAAACGACAGTCGGCGTTTCAAGCATCAGCGCAGGAACCCATAAAGTCATGCTTCCAACCAACATCTGAAGGCCGACGATCATCAAAAAATTCCCAGATGAGGAAACACCGCGCATGGATAGGGTGGCCGCAGCAAGAGACGCTGCGCCAACAACACAAAGCGCGATACCAAATAAATCTACATCCGCCTGAATGCGTGATCCCATAATCAATGCAACCCCAATCAGACCAGCGATTAGCCCGCAAATTCCAAGTGTCGATAAACGCTCTCTGAAGATGATCCAGCCTGCACATGCAACAATCAACGGCATGGTCGACGCAATGATCGCCGCCAAAGAGGCCTCTACCGTTTGCATCGCAACGAAATTCAAACCAAGGTATAGCGCATTTTGGCAAACCCCGAAAACCGCGACAGATATCCATTGCTTTCTACTTAGCCTCCAACTCTGCCCCAATATCAGCGCAATTATCACCCCGATTAAGCCAGAAATCAAAAACCGTGCAGATAGTGAATAGAGCGGCGGCGCATAGGCCACAATAATCCGAGCCGAGGTAAAGGCAGAGGACCACATAAGCGCAAAGGCCAATCCCAAAAATACCGCCCTGCCATCCATGTCGCACTCCATTACTATTCATAGGAATTCATTTCACGCCTCATCCCAAATGAAAAGGGGCCGCGAAAAACGCGACCCCAAAGACTTTGATCTACAGTAGTTCGAATTAACTGTTTACGCTGTCTTTCAATGCTTTCGCGATTGTCATTTTAACAACTTTGTCAGCTGGTTTTTTGAACTGTTCGCCAGTTGATGGGTTGCGCACCATGCGCTCTGGACGTTCACGGCATTGGATTTTACCAACACCTGGCAAAGTGACAGCACCGCCGCCAGAAACTTCACGTGTGATAATTCCACAGATCGCGTCCAAAGCCGCGCCTGCAGATTTCTTGTCAGCGCCCATTTCTTCGGCCAGCGCCGCAACAAGCTGTGTCTTTGTCATTGGTTTAGACATTCTTATACTCCTTACACTGCCCTACTTTTTGGGCCTCGTGACAAGGATTTAACTGAATGTTGCGACGAAACACAACAAATAGTGGACTTTTTTTGACAAATTCATCCTTTTTTTCCAAAAAAATATGCTTAAAGAAACGCAGTTTCGTTAAAACTACGCAATTTTCGGCTTTGAAGACGTTCAAGAGGCATTTCACAAAGCAATTCCATGGCGCGAATTCCGATCAGCAAGTGCCGCGAAACTTGAGTATTATAGAACGATGATGCCATCCCAGGTAACTTAAGTTCCCCATGCAAAGGTTTGTCACTCACACATAAGAGTGTTCCATAGGGTATGCGAAACCGGTAACCATTCGCAGCAATTGTTGCGCTTTCCATATCCAGCGCAACGGCGCGCGATTGACTTAGACGATGAACAGGGCCGCTGTTGTCGCGTAATTCCCAGTTCCTGTTGTCGACAGTGGCCACGGTACCAGTCCGCATGATTTGCTTAAGCTCAAAACCAGACACCTTGGTGATGTCAGCAACCGCTTTTTCTAAGGCGATTTGTACTTCTGCTAAGGCCGGAACTGGGACCCACGCGGGCAGATCATCATCCAACACGCGATCTTCGCGTAGATAGGCATGCGCCAGAACAAAGTCACCCAAACTTTGACTATTGCGCAGACCCGCGCAGTGGCCCACCATTAACCACGCATGCGGTCGCAGAACAGCGATATGATCCGTGGCCGTTTTCGCATTTGATGGGCCAACACCAATGTTTACCAAGGTGATACCATTCCCATCGGGACGCTTTAGGTGATAGCTGGGCATTTGCGGTAGTTTCGTTGGATAGGTTATCTCTGTATCTGGATCAGTAATTTCAACATTCCCAGTGCTGACAAAGCTTGTATATTCAGACAATGGATCGGCAAGCATCTCACGCGCATAGTTTTCAAATTCAGACACATAAAACTGATAGTTTGTGAACAACACAAAGTTCTGAAAATGTTCAGGATCAGTTGCAGTATAGTGTGCCAATCGCGCCAAGGAATAATCAACCCGTTGCGCTGTGAATAGCCCCAACGCCTCTTCCTCTGTTTCACCTGTGTTTAAACCATTAACAATATCATCATTGGTAGTACCCAAATCAGGAACATCAAAAATATCCCGCAAAACAAAATTTACCGCACTGTCTGAAGGAATTTCAGTGTCAGTGTCCCCAATTAAAGCGAAATGAATAGGTATTGCCGTTTTAGAAACTGCAACTTCAATGGCGACCTTGTGGTTTTCAATTAACAAGGCCATTTGCTGCGTCAAATAATTCTTGAACAAATCAGGGCGTGTCACAGTGATCGAATATCGACCGGGGCCGGGGACGTGACCGAAACTTAGACGGCTATCAATTGGATCATACGTTTTAGTTTTAAGTCGGATTTCAGGGTAAAATGCCCGATAACGTTGATGCCCCAATTGTTGAGTTAAAACAGCCTGAAACTTTGAACGTAGAAAAGAGATGGAAGACGTATATATCGCATTAACATGTTCCCACGCGTAATTCGCGTCATGAAATTGCTTTGTTTCAATGGGTTCTGGTATCAAAATTCTATTTAGCGTTTCGTGCATGTAATTTCCTGATTGTTGCAGTACATTTTTTTGATCGACAGACCTATCTGCTTCATGCTGGATGATAGCAGTGCATATGTAAATTATAGAACAATAATTAGAGGACCAAATGAATTATAACACTATTTTACAGCATACGAATTTGGCCAATCGCTTAGTGGGGTCGGATTAAATATATTGGTAAAAGATGTACGCAGAACTGTGAGTTTTTTAGAAAGTGTGTTCGCGCTGACGAAACCTCATGTTTTGAGAGAAGCGATTATTCAATGTCATGACGGTTATGTTTAGTGTCCGTCCAATAAGTCGTAAGATCGTTTGCACAGGCTGTAAAATATTGCGCAGGCCAAAATCATACCGCTTAGGGTAGCGATTGTTCCTGCAGCACTAATTGAAGTTTCAAATCCTAATAAAGTTGGGACATATCCAGCAACCGCGTATCCTAGGACAGCAGATAAAGCGGAAAATAATAGGCTCAGCCAAACTTGATCTCGAAGGCTGTGGGTTAGAACACGCGCTGCAGCAGGCGGACAGACAAACATTGCAACAACAATGATTGAACCCACTGCATCAAATGAAATAACCGCTGCAATTGTTGCTGCCAAAGCCACACCAGCAGATACAATCCCAACAGGCACACCTGAAATTTCGGCGAATGTTTGATCAAACGTCGAAACGATAAGAAATCTCCAATATACCAACATCACTGACACAATAAGAACAAAACCAATTATGGCACGGGTCAGTTCAACAGGTATCGTTTGACGTGCGACTGGATCGAAAACGGACATCAAACTTTCCCCATCAATCCAGATCAAGCTTTCCAAATTCCCATAAAGCGCATGTTCTACATCTAAATGAACGTTTCCACCCGAAGTCAGTTCAATCATCAGGACGCCTGCTGCAAAGAAAACCGATAATGTGGTGGCCATCGCAGCAGAATTATCCATTGATGTATATGTTCGTAGTACCGCGATTGTGCCAACAGCTGCTAAGCCCGCAACCGCGGCCCCAACCAACATGAAATAGGAACCAACGTTCCCAAAAATCAGGAAGCTAGTAACAATGCCTGGTAGAACCACATGGCTGATTGTGTCGGATAACATCGCCTGTTTTCGTAATACCAAAATATTGCCAACCAACGTACATGACAGGGCCGAGAAAAGACCCGTTAAGATCGGTACAAAGCTGATTAGAAAAAAGTCATCAAGCATTTGAGCCTCTCATATGCGTGCCAACAATCGATAGGCCCAATGCAATAAACATGATTACCACAATGACCGCACCAGAAGGCAAGTTTGGAAGCAACGCGGAAATGATTACACCAATGCCAGCAGAGGCCGAACCAAATAGGGCCGATAGTAAAGACATCGACCACACGCCAGTTGTCCAAAGGCGGGCGGTTGCCGCAGGAATCGTCAACATTGCGACGACGAGAATTAAGCCAACAATCTTTAGCCCGATTATTGTTATTACCAATGTCAGTAAGCTGAGTAGAAATGACATTCTGTGTTGAGCATATCCTGCCATTTCACTTAGGACAGGGTCAAAAATGAATGCAGTTAATGGGCGGTGGTATACCACCACAGCCGCGCTGCACATGATTGAAACCAAACCGACGAGAACCACGTCTTGTAAAAGCATTCCTGATACCGAGCCCAAAATGTAATCTTCCAGTCCCGCTTGTTGGCCAACTGGCATAGATTGAACGCCCGTCAACAACACAATCCCAAAGCCAAAAAAGACCGAAAGTACAGCAGCGATCGCAGTATCAAATCCCAATTTCGTACGCGCCGTGATCCATTGAATTACGACCACGCCGAAGAGTGCGGATACCCCAGCACCCAAGAGCAACACCCCAGAATTCTTCTCTTCAATCCCCAAAAAAGTTGAAACAAGAAAACCAATGATCAATCCTGGAAGCGTTGCGTGGGCAAGTGAATCGCTTAACAAACTTGCCTTGCGCAGATAAACGAACGCACCCACATGGCCGCTTGAAAAACCAAATAACAAGGCACCAACAAGTGCAAGCGCGGTATTATAACCAATCAGTTCCGTCATGCACGGCCTGTCAAAAAATCCAGATTAGAAACGCCATAGGTTTTTTCAATGTTCGCTTTGGTGAAAGCATTATTGACGGGTCCAAAGGCGGTCACTGTTTTGTTCAGCAAAATCACATCATCAAAGTAGTCTGTGACAGTCGACAAATCGTGATGAACCGCGACTATTGATTTTCCATATTGCTTCTGACGACGCAGAATATCGACAATCACAGCTTCGGATTTTACGTCGATCCCGCCAAACGGTTCATCCAGCAGAATAAGTTCAGCATCTTGTACAATAGAACGCGCCAGAAATACCCGCTGTTGTTGGCCACCTGACAATTGTGAAATCTGACGGGCTGCGAAATCGGCCATATCCACATCCGTTAATGCACTTTGCACCCTGTCTTTGTGCGCCGATGAAAAGTAGCGCAGAAGGCCCAATTCACTGTATAAACCCATTGCAACAACGTCGAAAACACTGGCTGGAAATTCCCAGTCGATTTGCGCGCGCTGTGGGACATATGAAATTTTTTTTCTGTACTGTTTTGGTAACGTCCCAAAACATGAAATAGATCCTGTACGGGTTGGGATTAACCCCAAAAGTGCCTTAATCAGTGTCGATTTTCCCGCCCCATTTGGACCAACAATCGCGGTCAGTTTTTCCGCGCTGACCGTAAAACCGACATCTTCTATCGCTGTTACTCCATCGTAATCAACGGTCAATTCGGTTACGGAAATTGCATCGGCGGACATGTTACACGTTCAATCTATCATTCATGCCCCGCTTCGGGGCATCGGCGCCAAGTGCGCGCGCGATGGTGGTTAGATTGTGATCAATCATCCCAACATATGTTCCTTCATATGTTCCAGCGGGCCCCATAGCATCAGAAAATAATTGCCCACCAAGTTTCAAATCGTGACCGCGGGCAACAGTTCCTTCGATCAAAGCACGAATATTTCGGTCTGATTGGGAGGATTCGACGAAAACGGCCTTTATCTGACGTTCTATGATCAGATCTACCAATTCCTCGACCCGATAGAGTCCCGCCTCACTCGTCGTAGAAATACCCTTGACCCCCATAACGTCAAAATCATAGGCCAATCCGAAATAACGAAACGCATCATGTGCCGTTAACAACACACGCGCTTGCTTGGGAACGCTGGCCAATATGTCATGGCCATAATCTGTTAGTCGTATTAAGGTTTCCACGAACCGTGCATGGTTTTCAGCGATTTCAGCAGAGTTTTTCGGCAATTTAGACGATAATTCTGTTGCAATTGCATCTGCGACATGGATCCACAGCCTTGGGTCCATCCAAACATGCGGATCATACTGCGCCGACGCATCATCATATGGCAAC
>JAAEZW010000065.1 GCA_018222665.1 Paracoccaceae bacterium | reverse complement strand
ACACTGCAAAAAGTATGTGTTTGGTGTGTTTTTGAATCTCACACGCATAGCGTTAATACACAAAAATTAAGTCATTGATATTGTTTTGGAAAGTGGTGTCCGGGGGCGCAGCCATACTCTTCAAAAATATCATTTAATTATAGATAGTTAGTAAGTATCAAAAATATTGAAGTGGTCCTAAAAGCGGTCCTAATAGTCTCTGTTTTACTAGCAGCGATATTTGCCTTTGATGCGAGCCAAAACAGTTATTCTCTTGCAGCTTTAATAAATTCTGAAACAAGTTTAAGGCGACTTCTGTCTTTTGTGGAAACGAGGTGCGTGTGCAAAGGTTCCGGCATTTCCTCGAGCGAGATCTGACACAGGTTGTCGTTGTTCAGGCTACTATTTTGCAAAAACAATGCAACGCCGATCCCCTGCGCTACGGCCTCGCACATCAATGGAAACGTTGACATGGATGCAGTTCGGGTCAACGATATGTTGTAGCGGCTACAAACTTGATCAAGCAATTTTCGAGTGAGTGATCCTTTTTCTGGAATTATAACTACTTCACGCCGCAGGTCCCTAAGCGAAGTTTTAGATTTTTTTGAAAGCGGATGATCTTTCCTACAATATAAAACGTAGTAGGATGTTTCCACGTGAAACCGATCCCAATTTTCATTTTCTGGTGCACTTGTGATCAAGCCCACATCGGCAAGTCGATTGTTAATCATGGATTTGGCTGTGGTCCAGTCATACAGCTCAAAATCCACGCGAATGTCGGGAAAGCGCTGTAAAAAGCGAGCGATGATCCGTAAGGCAGGCTGCGGCGCATTCCCGATGATCTTGAGCCGACCTTCACGCATCGCATGGAACCCCTCTAGGCGTTCAGCCACCTCTGAATTCAGTGCGACCATCCGGTCTGCCAGATCGTAAAAATCCTGCCCTGCAGGAGTCAATTGCACACCATCTCGACCACGTAATAAAAGGACGGTACCAACGCTTTTTTCAAGGTTGGCAATATGCTGTGTGATTGTTGATTGCGTCACATCTAATCGTGCTGCTGCAGCAGAAAAGCTACCCTCGCGCACAACAAATGCAAATGCTTCGAATTGATGGTGGTTAGGGCGCATTATCTGTCCTTTCGCGAACCAAATATCACCTATCGGTTTCACTAATATGACAACACAAAACTTTTACAGCGATTATTTATCACTTGCGTCAATACCGAGGAGAATCACATGTCTGGCTTGCAAATTGACGCTGTAGAAAAAGATTTTGGCGAGACATCCGTTTTAAAAGGGGTCACCCTAAATATTAACGACGGCGAATTTGTTTCGTTGGTCGGTCCATCTGGTTGTGGAAAATCGACACTCCTAAGGATAATCGCTGGTCTAGAGACGGCGACACGCGGCACTGTTTCAATTGACGGTACAGATGTTACGCATGTACGCGCTGCGGACAGAAACCTGTCGATGGTGTTTCAATCATATGCTCTATATCCACATTTGACGGTTGCTGAAAACATCGCCGTTCCGTTAAGAATGCGCCAAATGTCGACAACTCAACGCCTGCCCGTGGTTGGTGGGTTAATTCCAGGTACTGGGCCGCTAAAGCGAGATATTTCGCAGGCCGTGCGTCATGCCGCTGAAATGCTCGAAATTGGAGCACTCCTGGATCGCAAGCCCGGACAGCTGTCCGGTGGCCAGCGCCAACGTGTCGCTTTGGGGCGTGCATTAGTACGCAATCCGGCAGCGTTTCTATTGGATGAGCCGCTATCAAACCTCGATGCAAAATTGCGTGTCCAGACCCGCGCGGAGATTGCGCAACTACATCGCAAGTTGAAAGCAACATTCATATATGTCACTCATGATCAAGTGGAAGCCATGACCATGTCAGACCGAATAGCAGTCATGATGGGTGGAGAAATTCTGCAGTGCGCGGCGCCGGAAGTAATATACGAGGATCCAAACGATATTAGAGTGGCCGAATTTATCGGCTCTCCCAAAATTAATATTCTCCCATTGGAGCATACGAATGACGGCGTGGTTTTGCTAGGCCGTGTACTGGATTGGCCGATGCCGGCTGGTATGCCGCATTTGATGCAGCTAGGCTTGCGACCTGAAGCGCTGCGCCTTGTGGAGGGTCCGAGCAAACTCCGGGGTCGCGTAGTCCACTTCGAAAATCTAGGGTCTGAAATTTTTGCTCAGGTTGTCTTGTATGATGGAGACATTCGATTAACTCTCCGTGCCACGCCCGCTGATAGGCAACGTTTATCGCTGGGGAAAGAAGTCTCACTTGAATTTGAATTACGGTCTGGGTTGATTTTTGATACTGCGGGTAAGCGGCTACGCATGGCCGAAGTGAAAACCCGCGCTGCAAAAGAAGTAGCTTAGTATGGCTTTAATTGAGGCATCACACGGGTCTAAGGTATCGCAGGATAACCACCAGGTTCGCACAGCCTGGTCAATGACGGCACCGGCATTGGCACTCATGTTCCTTATTCTTCTAGTGCCAATTGTAGTTGCGGGAGTCTTATCGTTCAGCAACTATTCGCTGGGTAATACCGGGTTCGACTGGGTTGGGTCGCAAAATTATGAGCGGCTCTTTAGTCGCTCCACCTATGAGAAAATGTTCATTGCGACATTCACATATGTTGTGACAGTCGTTCCCATTTCAGTCGGCCTGGGCCTTGGGGCAGCTCTGTTAGTACATTCTTTGGGTCGCGTCGGCGATATTTATAAAACAATCTACTTTCTCCCCGTCATGGCAACCCTTTTAGCGATGGCGATTGCGTGGGAATTCATGCTCCACCCAACAATTGGTATGGTAAACCGCACACTTGAGATTGCATGTGGTACGTGGTTAGAGACCATCCCCTTCTTTTTGCAGGGTTGCGAGGGAAGCTTCCCTCTGTGGCTTGGAGATCGGGACTACGCTATTTGGGTAGTGTGCTTTATTGGCATTTGGCAGGGGTTTGGGTTCAATATGGTTCTCTTCCTCGCAGGCCTTACCTCAGTGCATCGCGAGCTTTACAACGCTGCGGAAATGGATGGAGCAAGATCAGGATGGGAGCAATTTCGGCTAGTAACCTGGCCTGCACTGGGGCCAACAACCGTATTTGTAGTCACGATTTCTTGTATTCGCGCATTCCAGGTTTTTGACACAATTGAGGCCTTCTGGCCCCAAGGTGGTGGCCCAAGCAAATCTGCGTATGTAATGATGTTCGCAATATTTGAAAAGGGTATCCAGCAAAACTTGATTGGGGTCGGCTCTGCAATAACAATGCTGTTCCTCTTGTTCGTGATGTTTCTGACTCTAATTCAGCGGTGGCTGATTGAACGCAAGGTACACTACGGATGACTAAGAATTGGTGGAAACACTTAATCCTAATCGTTGGTACAATAGTTGTGCTGGCACCTTTCTATATGATGGTCAGCTACTCATTCAAAAGTCCAGGTGAGATCGATCGTGGTGAGGGCGGCTTTTTTGGGCGTCAAGAGATGATGGTAGATCCGCGCTGTGTAGCCCTGCGACAACCTAACCGCGCTGATATTGAAGCTGCACGTACACGGTTTACCGGGCAGGCTGACACGGAGATACAGGCTGCGCTTCTGGCAGAGGCGGAAGCCGACTGCAGCATGCGTCCAGTTGTATTCAACTACTCGAAAGCCTTCACTGAAGCGCCTTTGATTCTGTATCTGCTGAACGGAGTAATCGTAACGGTATCAATCTTTCTAATTCAGACGCTAGTAGCGCTTCCTGCTGCCTATGCATTGGCCAAGCTAAAGTTCTGGGGCCGTGAGGCAGTCTTTGGATTGGTGCTGTTTTGCTTATTAATTCCCGTACATGCAATCGCACTTCCGCTTTACATCGTACTTGCGAAGTTCGGCCTCACAAACACCTACGCAGCACTCATTGTGCCATGGACGATATCAGTTTTCGGAATTTTTTTAATGCGTCAGTTTTTTATGACTGTGCCGGACGATTTAATCGATGCTGCGCGTATGGACGGGATGACAGAGTTCGCAATCGTGTGGCGCGTCATGCTACCCACCGCGGTCCCTGCACTGCTAGCATTTGCTATTTTTTCCATTGTAGCGCATTGGAACGACTACTTCTGGCCACGCATAGTCGTTACCGGAAATAGAGAGCTCTTTACACCGCCTTTGGGCCTACGCGAATTTAAAGGCGACGGTGATGGATCATTCTTCGGTCCTATGATGGCCACCGCCACCATAATCGTCACACCTTTGATCGTAGCATTTTTACTGGCACAGCGCCGCTTCATCGAGGGAATCACACTATCTGGAATGAAGTAGGACGAGATTTAACTCGTCCTACCCATACCCCCAAAAGGGGGACTTTCACTCCCTGCACGGGGAACATCATCGGGGTCTGTTAATCGTCAAACCATCAGCCCCAACACTAGGAGTAATGTAATGAAAAATACAGTAACTGCAATGGCTTTGGCCCTCGCTGCCACCTCGGTATTTGCCGACGACAAAGTGACAATCGAGTTTGCTTATCCATACAGCCACCTTTTCGACGTGACCTACGAAGCTATGATGCCTGCGTTTAGAGCAGCACATCCCAATATTGAAGTAAAATTCCGCGCAACATACGAATCCTATGAAGACGCAACTAACACCGTTCTGCGTGAAGCAGTTGCTAACAACTTGCCCGACGTCACAATGCAAGGCCTAAACCGTCAACAAACCTTGGTGGAAAAAGGAATCGCACAATCATTGGAACCGTTCATCGCAGCCGAAGCTGATTTTGAGAAAGAGGGATATCATCAAGCGATGTTATCACTTTCAACCTTTGATGAAGACGTGTACGGCCTACCATTCTCAATTTCGCTGCCAGTTGGTTACTATAACATGGACCTACTGCGTGAAGGCGGCATCACCGCGCTGCCAACAAATTGGGATGAGGTAATAGCAGCTTGTAAAACAATGAAATCCAATGGGATCGACAACCCGATCTTCTGGGGCTGGAACATCACAGGTAATTGGTTCATGCAGGCTCTACTATGGAGCCAAGACAAAGCGATCGTTGAAGATGGACGCGTGACAATGGACAGCCCTGAAGCTTTGGTGGCTCTCGAGCAGATGCAGGAAATCTTCACCGAATGCGAGATGCAGAACCTCGAGTGGAAGGCTGCGCTGTCTTCCTTTTCTGCTGGTGATATCGGGATGATGTTTTGGTCTACATCTGCTTTGGGCGCGGTTGAGCGAAGCCAGGGTGATTTTGAATTGGTAACTGGTCCGTTCCCAGGTCTCGACAATGCACCTTTGGGTCTACCCGCTGGTGGTAACGCCGCAATGCTAACATCGACCTCCGAAGACCCTGCAGTCCGTGAAGCAGCTTGGACATGGTTGAAGTATATCACATCAGGGGAAGGTGCCGCAGAGGTTGCAAAGACTACAGGCTACATGCCTCCTAACAAAGCAGCAAATGAGATTATTCTAGCTGATTTTTATGAGCAAAACCCCAACAAACAGACTGCCGTGGACCAGTTGCCTTTGTTGCGTGATTGGCTGGCCTATCCCGGCGACAATGGTCTTGCTATCACTCAAGTGATCTACGACGGGATCGAGCGCATTGTTACCGGCGAGGCAACAGACATGAAAGAGCTCCAAGAAGAATTAGTCGAAGAAATCGCAGACCTTCTACCAAATGGCTAACTATGCAGTTGCCCGCCCAAGTTCAAATTGGGCGGGTGATCCTCTATTTGAAAGATACCAGTAATGAAACTTGTACATATTTCTGACACACACCTAACAGTTCCTGGCGAACGTATGGGCGGGTTGAATCCTCACCTTCGATTAGCTAAGGCGCTAGATGAAGTACGTACCCAGCACAGCGATGCTTCTCGGATCATTATTACCGGCGACCTCACCCATTGGGGAGAACCAAAAGCGTATTTATCGCTTGTTGATAACTTGAAGAATTTACCATGCCCTGTGCGCTTGTTGGTTGGAAACCATGATGATCGTGCAGCCTTCCTAGCGGCATTCCCCGATTACTCAGGAAATCCCGCAGGCTTTATCAACTATGCCGAAACTATCGAGGATACGCGCCTAATTTACCTTGATACAACGCAACCGCGGACCCACGCAGGCCATTTCTGTGCTGCGCGGCGCGACTGGCTAAGGGAGGAGTTAAACAAATGCACTCGTGCCCGTCTGTTTATGCATCACAATCCTATGCCTCTAGGGTTGCCAGCTGAAGATAAAATCGCGTTAGTGCCTGAGGATCGTATACCGCTCGCAGAGCTTTTGAATACTTTTCGTGAACGTATAGATTACATCCATTTTGGACACGTGCATGCTCCGATACATGGCACATGGTGCGGTATTCAGTTTGCTTCTGTCCGCTCAACCGGGAACCAATCTATACCTGACTTGATCGAGCAAGAATCGTTACAGGGGGCTCCGATGGCACCCTCATTTAGTGTAATCCTAGTTACCGAGGAGGGAACCACCATTCATGAAATCCCCTTCACTTGGGAAGGCCCAGTTTTTAGCACGGGCACAGCATGGGAAGACTGGGCCAAACCGACAGCTGCAGAATGAAATTCATACATCTTACGGACACACATGTTATCGGCAAAGGCTTACTGTATGGGCAGGACCCAGCTGCAAGACTTCGGGCGGCTGTCACCTCAATCAACACAGAACATAGCGACGCAGCGTTTGTTGTGTTGACAGGTGATATGACGCATTGGGGTGATACTGCTGCCTACGCTCGGTTTTCAGCGGAAATCAAGAAACTGACTATGCCGTTTCATTTGATGGTTGGAAACCACGATGACACGAATGCATTTTCCGAGGCGTTTCCAGATACCCCCCGCGATACAAGCAATTTTGTGCAAACAGGCTTTGACACACTTTATGGTCGGCTGTTGTTGCTAGATACAAAGGAACCAGGGACACATGCAGGCGCATATTGCGATGCACGGTCTGCATGGTTGCGGCACGAATTGGCGTATTCTAATGGACCAATAATACTGTTCATGCACCACCCACCTTTCAAAACAGGAATTGCATCAATGGACAAGATTATGCTGCAGAATGCAGAAGGTTTCTACGATGTAATCGCTCCCTACAAGTCACGCATTCGGCATCTATTCTTTGGCCATGTACATCGCGCCATCTTTGGAAATTGGCGTGGGATCAGTTACTCCTGCATGCGCGGGCTCAATCACCAAGTAGCATTAGATTTAAGTGGTGAAGAGTCTCGAATTTCGGGGCAATTTGAGTCCCCTGCCTATGGCGTTGTACTGCTGAGTGACGATCAGATCACGGTCCACTTACATGATTTTATGGACCCGTCAGAGCGGTTCTTTTTATGAAACTGGATGAGTAGAAAGCTTGCGGTTTGCCCAGCCTCCTGAGACGCTGAGCCATTTCTTTCTAGGGCTACCCTACCCTAACCGTTTCCTTTCCACATAAACCCTCAACCAAGCCCAGTAGTGCGCCTGATTGCGGAAGCCTTGGGCCTGTGCTGCGAGGTCCTTGGCTTGGTCGGTTGGAATACCACCCTCATGGATATGGATGGCCACCCTTTCTTCGAACGCTTCGATGTCAGGGATAAGGGCTGGGTCTGCTATCGTGGTTGGGCTCATGACAAACCCTCCCAGTCTGGCAAACGGATACCATCCACAATCTCTCGCTTCTGAGCATCACTGATGCCCCCTGAGTAGAGGGCATAGGTCAGCTTGTTTATGGAGCGTGCAGAGTGATGACCAACCAGGGTTGCTGTGTAGTGCTCTGGGACCCCTGTCCGTTCACACTGGGTGATGAACCACTTCCGTGTGGAGTGGAACACTGTACCAGTTAGAGTGGGATAGGTTTGCCGTAGCTTGGCATAGGTCTTCACCACCTTGTCCACGGTTAGTGTTGGAAACAACCTGCCTTGCTTTGGAAGGGATACATCCAGGAGCTGCTCCAGATTGGCATGCAGTGGTATTTCCCGTTCCGCCGCCTTCGACTTCAGCTGTCTGAGCTCATTGGGCTGGATCCTGATGAAACGTCCAAGGTTCTCTTTGCTGATGACATCAGATGCAAGCAGCCCACAGATTTCTCCTGAGCGCATCCCTGTCAGCAGGCCAAAAAGAAGGGCGCTCGAAAGCACCCTGTCCTTGGCTTGCAGCAGTGTTACCACCTGTTCATCCGTGAGGACCTTGTGAGGGGAGACCTCTGGCTTTTCTCTGATGGTCAGGTGTTCCCAAG
>JAAEZW010000064.1 GCA_018222665.1 Paracoccaceae bacterium | reverse complement strand
CAAATGGCCTGTTGGAACACCCCCAATACACCCGCCCCGCCGAATGGATGGGCCTTGAAATTCCAGAGGTTCTAACATCTGGCAACCACGCCAAAGTCGCAGAGTGGCGCAAAGCACAATCCGAAATCCTAACACAACAGCGCCGTCCAGATTTGTGGGAAAAGAGAGTCAAGGAGGCAGAATAAGGAATTCAGGCGGAGTAGTGCCCTGAATTTCAGATGTTGTTTTTTAGATCACTGTCACAGATATCCCTTTGACGCAGTAAAACAGGCAACTTTCCCTTGATCTTCTGATTGAATCACCCTAAACGCAGCGCATTGGTGGGCAGAGGCGACTTTGTCCGTCTTTTGTATTTGTGGATCGTGGCTTCGACGACACTTAGCAAATCAAAGACGCGCCAACTAGAAATGACGACCCTATTCTCTGGCGGGCTGTATATCGGGACCCGGACGAAGACCAAGAGCTCTGAGGACGCGAACAACTTTGCGGGACAACCGCAGGCAAAAGGAGAATCGCGATGAATCTAATCGCTGAGCTAGAGGCGGAACAAATCGCCGCCCTTGGGAAAGACATTCCCGACTTTAAAGCCGGTGACACAGTGCGTGTCGGCTATAAAGTGACAGAAGGAACACGTACACGTGTTCAGAACTACGAAGGTGTTTGCATTTCACGTAAAAATGGCGCTGGCATTGCTGGGTCATTCACAGTGCGCAAAATCTCTTTCGGTGAAGGCGTTGAGCGTATGTTCCCGCTGTACTCAACAAACATCGATAGCATCACTGTTGTACGCCGTGGCCGCGTACGTCGTGCCAAGCTATACTATCTTCGTTCACGTCGTGGTAAATCTGCACGTATCGCAGAAGATACAAACTATAAGCCCAAGTCATAAGGAGCGATGTCATGAGAAAAGATATCCACCCAGATTATCACATGATCGACGTCAAAATGACCGACGGCACAATGATCAAAATGCGTTCTACTTGGGGCAAAGAGGGCGACACGCTTGCGCTTGATATTGACCCTACTGCGCACCCTGCATGGAACGGCGGCAGCGCGCGTCTGTTGGACCAAGGCGGCCGTGTTTCAAAGTTCAAAAAGAAATACGAAGGTTTGGGCTTCTAACCGTCCCGTTGATGGATTTCCAAAAGGCCACCCAATGCGGTGGCCTTTTTGTTTTAAGTCGTGTTTCATAGGGTAAAGCAAACCAAATTAAGATAATGACAATGTCCCATAATGCTGTTGATATCTGGCTTCATGCGGCCAATGCGGCGGATATATCCGCCAGCCTTGCGCTTTATGAACGCCTGTTGCAACAGGATGATTTTAACATCGTCCTATCATGTGGCGATGATATTGTGCTGGATCACTTGGGTGTCGCGGGCGATGATTACTTTGGGCGTATTCCCGAACAATGGACGGCGCATAAACTGGTTCGGGATCACACACCTAAAGAATTGATTTGGATTGGGTCCAAGGTGCATGCCAACACCATCTTGGCCGTTAGGTCGAAATTGGATCACATGGTTTTGGCCAACATCGATGCCGATGCAATCCCAAACCGTCGCATCAAATTCATCCCAATGCCGCTGGAACGGGCCCTGCGCAGTTTTTCTAATATCTTTTGCGCGGATGGGGACACCGCGGCCCGCCTGCACATGCTAAACATTTCCGATGCCCGTATCCATCCCGTTGGCAGCCTACAGTCGCAAACAACGGTGCCGGCCCTACTCGGGGATCCAGACGAATTTAACGATCTAAAGGGGCGGCCAATGTGGTCTGCTGTTTCCGTGCATCGTGAGGAATTGGCCGCGGTTTTGAACGCGCACCGTTTGATTATGCGGGAAAGCCACAGAAGCCTTTTATTATTATCCCCCTCATCTGCCAAGGACGAAGAGTACTTTTGGCAGTCCAGTCAGGACTACGGGCTTACCATAGCGCGGCGGTTGGACGATGATATGCCCGAGGCGCGAACGCAGGTGTTTTTGGCCGATTCCAACGACGAAATGGCGCGCTGGCTCTCGCTTTCACCAGTGGCGTTTTTGGGGGGTTCCCTGATCAGTGGTGGTAAGGGATGTAACCCGTTGCCAGCCGCCTCATTGGGATGCGCGATACTATACGGGCCGAACATCAAAAATCACCTAAGTGCCTACAGCAATCTGGCGGGTGTTGGCGCTGCGCGTATCATTCAGGACAGCGATAGCCTTGCTTCCGCCGTCCTTCATTCCTCCGCCCCAGAACAGGCTGCAAAAATGGGATGCGCGGCGTGGGAATTTGTGACAAGAGGAGCAGAAGCAACAGAAGCGATCTATGCAACCATCACGCGCAACCTAAAAGGAGAGCCCTGATGCAGGCCCCAAAATTTTGGTACAGATCGCGCAGTTGGCAAGCGGTTTTGCTCTCACCCTTAGGGGCGCTTTATGCATGGGCGACTGTCAGACGCCAGAAAAATGCACGTCCCACTCGGGTGGATATTCCCGTCATTTGCATTGGCAACCTGAATGTTGGCGGTACGGGCAAGACGCCAACAACAATTGCAATCGCGCAGATGTTAATATCCCGCGACATTGCTGTGCAAATCGTATCGCGCGGATATGGTGGATCACTACAGGCGGTGACACAGGTTGACCCGCGCGTACATACAGCGGACGAAACAGGGGATGAACCGCTTTTGACGGCTGCCTTTGCGCCGACTTGGGTCGCAAACGAACGTGTCGCAGGTGCGCGTGCCGCACAAAATGCAGGCGCCGATGTAATCCTGCTGGATGACGGTTTTCAGGATCCTTCATTGGCCAAAGATCTGTCCATTGTGATTGTGGACGCAACCCGTGGATTTGGCAATGGATGCTGCCTACCTGCGGGTCCCTTGCGCGAACCTGTGCATGTTGGTCTGAAACGAGCGGATGCCGTTATCAGCATTGGAGAGCCCGAGGCGCAATCCCAGTTTCGGAAACGGTCCGCCGATCAGATGGGCCACATCGCACACATTACGGCCAGTCTGAAACCAATCGAAATGGGCATGCCCTGGGCCGAGGGGCGCTATCTGGCCTTTGCAGGGATTGGTGATCCAGAAAAGTTTTTTGCAACACTGCGCGGATTGGGTGCCCCATTGGTGCGCACCGTCGCGCTAGATGATCATCAGAAATTGGCGCGTCCCATGATCCAAAGATTAATGAAAGAAGCGCAGTCCATGAATGCGCAATTGGTGACCACCGAAAAGGACGCCGCACGTCTGCCCACGGATTTGCGATCTGGCATCCTCTCTCTGCCCGTCCGGTTGGAATTTGACGATTCAAACGCACTTGAAACCTTGCTAGAGACCGCATTGAGCGTGATAAGCGATCATGCAAACAGACCCTAATTATCTTGTCCCAATTTGGGCGCACCACGGTTCAACGTAAGGTCCGCATCCGAAAACACGAAGGGCGAGCGGACATAGGCAACGCCGTCCAGTTCCACTTTCATCCCACGTGCGATCACCTGCGGATCTGCAAACACCTCGGCCATATCATTGATTGGCCCTGCTGGAATTCCCTGATTTTCACAGGCGGACAACAGCGCATCTTTGGCAAATGTCTTGGTGCGCTCAGTTAAGCGTTCGGTCATGTCTTCACGATTGGCGATACGATCAGAATTGCGCAAATACTTGGGGTCCTCGGCCATATCATCGAGGTTTAGAACGGAACACAATCTGCTATACTGTGCATCGTTTCCTGTGGCGATGATGATGTGACCATCGGCGCATTCAAACACCTGATAAGGCGTTAAATTTGGGTGATAGTTTCCTGTGCGCACAGGCGGGGTACCCGTGCTTAGGTAATTCAATGCCTGATTGGCCATGACGGAGACTGCACTGTCGAACAATGACATATCAATGTGCTGTCCCTGCCCTGTTGTATCGCGCATGCGCAGTGCGGCCAAAATTGCAGTCGTCGCATATACCCCTGTGAAAATATCCGTGATTGCCACACCTGCACGTTGCGGCATGCCATCTGGATCACCCGTTATCGACATGAAACCGGACATGCCCTGAATGATATAATCATACCCCGCACGATGTGCATATGGCCCCGTTTGTCCAAACCCCGTGATGGAACAATACACCAGACGCGGGTTTACCTGTTTCAGGCTGTCATAATCGAACCCGTATTTTGCCAGCCCACCAACCTTGAAATTTTCGATCAGGATGTCGGCGTCTTTGATTAAATCACGCAGGCGGTTCTGATCATCAGGATCGCGCAAATCAATGGTGACTGAGGATTTGCCACGATTGCACGAATGAAAATAAGAGGCGGTTTCCTCATCCTCTTTCGTAATGAACGGGGGTCCCCATGCGCGCGTATCATCACCCTGTTCGGCTTCAACCTTGATCACCTCGGCCCCAAGATCGGCAAGCGTTTGACCCGCCCATGGGCCCGCAAGAATGCGGGCCAATTCGATGACCTTTAAACCTTGTAATGGGCTGGGCATTAGGAACCTAGTTTTTCGTCCAACAGCGCTGACAGTTCGTCATAAGAACGGTTTGACACCATTTCACCGTCGATCACAAAACTAGGTGTGCCGCTGATTTTATGCTCTTCCATATTGGCTTTATACCACCCCACCAAGTTGCGCAGATTATCCGCGTCCTGCAGACAGGCGTTGATTTGATCATCTCCAAGGCCCGCCAATTTACCAATCTTGCTTAGCTCTGTGACAATCGCCAAATCGTTGCCTGCGCGTGACCATGTTTTTTGTTTTTCAAACATTTGATCAATGATACCAAAAAAACGATCAGGCCCCGCACAACGTGCAATCATGGACGCCCACATGCCGTATTTGTCGAAGTACACCTCGCGAAACACGAACTTCACTTTGCCTGTTTCGATGTAGTTTTCTTTTAACTGCGGATACACATCACTGTGGAAATTTGCGCAATGCGGACAGGTCATAGAGGCATATTCAATGATCTCGATGGGCGCATTCACATCCCCCAAAATCATTTCGGTGACCGCTGGTTTATCTGTTTCGGCCTGTGCTGCGAGTGTTCCCATCATCGCGATCCAAAAAGTCGATAAAAGTGTCATCAAAAATTTCATTGCTACGTGCCTTTCTAATGTGGCGTATTTTTGGTTTGGTTTTTGGTTAAAACATTCCGCCCCAATTCTTCAAGGGCACGGCGCAAATTTTGGTCTGTGACCGTACGTGCGGTTTCATGAGCCTTTTGTTGAACAGCTGGGCTTAACGTCGGTTTGGATTTTGGTTTGGCCTGAAATTCCACCTGACCTTCTGAAAAGCCAATTGGTGCGGTTTGCGTGATCCGAACCCGCGCAATGGCATTATATCCGTATACAGCGTTCACTTTGGTGCGAATAATCTCTTTTTGCATTTCGATCATGGGGGCATGCGCGCCCGTTGTCAGAATGCTAAGGGTCGCCCCCATACCACCGCGTCCATAGCTGACCTCAACAGGGCGTGTGATCGCCGCGATGTCGGCACCCACAATTTCCAACCAATGGGTCAAAACACGCGATTGCGCAAACCCGCGGCCTTCGCTGACTTTGCGAATGCGGGACTGCAGAACAGTCGCGGTTCGTTTAAACCGATGTTTTGGTGCGATATCTGTCATCAATCTTTACGAGTCGGTGTTGCGGTTTAGTTTAGTTTGTTGTTGAAATCACACCACCCTAAATCCACAAAATCAGAGTTCAAACTTGCGTGACTATCCGAAATCCCAAGATCTGCTTGATTGGTACGATCGTCATGCCCGCGTCATGCCATGGCGCGTCGCACCCAGAGATCGTGCAAAAGGGGTGGACCCAGATCCCTATCGCATCTGGATGTCCGAAATCATGCTGCAGCAAACAACTGTCGCAGCAGTCAAAGCGTATTTTGTAAAATTCATAACCCTATGGCCCACTGTTCAGGATTTGGCAGCAGCCGAGGATACGGATGTGATGGCCGCATGGGCAGGATTAGGGTATTACGCACGGGCGCGCAACCTGTTGAAATGTGCGCGTTATGTCACACTGAATCACAACGGCGTGTTCCCGCGATCACATGAACAGTTGCTAGAGCTGCCCGGTGTCGGCCCCTATACGGCTGCTGCGGTATCGTCTATTGCGTTTGATTTGCCTGAAACAGTCGTGGACGGGAATGTGGAACGGGTGATCGCACGCCTGTTTGATATTCATACCCCCCTGCCAACGGCCAAGGCAGAATTGACCGAATATGCAAAAACCCTAACACCGCAAAAGCGCCCAGGCGATTATGCACAAGCCATAATGGATTTGGGGGCCACGATTTGCACCCCCAAGAAACCAGCCTGCGGATTGTGTCCATGGCGGACAAATTGCATTGGCTTGGCCAATGTTACACATTTAGATTTGCCCAAAAAGCTGCCCAAGAAAGACAAACCAACGCGCATCGGCACCGCCTATGTCGCGCGTCGTGTTGATGGCGCTTACCTATTGGAAACGCGGCCTGAAAGCGGGCTATTGGGGGGGATGCAGGCATGGCCCACAACAGATTGGGCGGAAACAGCGGTTAATGAGGATGCCCCAATCCATGCAGAGTGGAAAACCCACGCAGGTGAGGTGCGCCATACATTTACCCACTTTCATTTAAAACTAAGGGTCAAAACCGCGTTAGTCCCCCTAGATCGCACACAAACGCGCGGCGAATTTGTGCAAGCTGCCGATTTTGCCGCAGCTTCACTTCCCACTGTGATGCGCAAAGTGTTTGATCTGGTCCGATCAGAATAAACTTGATAGAAATGCACATGGTGTAATGCAAAGAGGGACGAATATGGCGCAGACGAACCCGTTTCGCATTGGAGACTGGCTTCCTTTTTGGAGCTCTTTCATTCTATTTGCTCTGGGATGGTTTACGGTTGTAACGGGCGGTTACAGCTTTCTTTTGGTGATTGCCGTTGTCTGGTACGTCGTTCCAATTTTGGATCAAATCATGAATAAGGCAAAAAGCAATGTTGATCCTGAAACAGGGGAAAATAACCTTGCTCCATTTGTTCTGATCACCAAAATTTGGCCGATTTTTCAATTCATCCTTATTTTTGTTGGGCTATGGATCGTTGAACAGCGTGACGATGCATTTGGCCTGCAGATGGGTGTCTTTTTTGCCATCGGCATGATCAGTGGACCAGTTGGGATCAACTATTCCCACGAATTAATGCATCAGAAGAACAAATTTGAACGCAATATGGCCGATGTTTTGTTGGCCATGACGCTTTATTCGCATTTTCGCAGTGAACATTTATTGGTGCATCATCGCTATGTGGGAACGCCTCGCGATCCCGTAACCGCACGTTATAACGAAGGATTTCATCGCTTTTTCCGCCGTGTGATTGTGCAGTGCTGGAAATCGGCCTTTCTCGCGGAAAAGGATATGCTGCAGCGCAAGGGTTTGCCGTGGTATGATCAAAGCAATCCGTTTTGGCGCTATTGCATGTTACAAGGGATTTTTGTGGCGCTTGCCCTCATGATCGGTGGGGTGTCGGGCCTTATCCTGTTCATGTTTCAGGCGTTAACTGCAGTATTCCATTTAGAATTGGTGAATTACATCGAACATTATGGGTTAACCCGCAAACATCTGGGTGGCGGCAAATATGAACCCGTTTTACCACATCATTCATGGAACGCTGAACATCGTGCGGCGAATTGGATGTTGATCAATCTGCAACGCCATTCAGACCATCATTATAAACCAAACCGACGGTATCCCTTGCTTCAAACATACGGGGGATCAATTGCACCGCAGTTGCCCTACAGCTATCCGTTTATGGGGTTGTTCGCCTTCTTCCCCTCCTTATGGCGCAAGGTCATGAACCATCGCGTGCAAAAATGGCGGGCCATGTATTATCCCGAAATCACAGATTGGTCCGCCTATAACAAAATGACAAATCCAAAACCGCGGTGAAAAGTTGCCCCACGACATCGTCGCGGGGCACAAGTCGGCTTGTGTTGTCAGGACACAGGCGGATTGAGGGGTGCCCAAAACGAATTAGGCACCATCGGTAATTAGTTCATTTCTGATCGAATTTGTTGGCGCAGCATATCAATAGGCACGGTTTTTCCATCCCGCTTATACCCCCAATAGGTCCAGCCATTGCAGCTTGGGGCACCTTCGAGTTTTGCCCCAACTTGGTGAATGGACCCTTTTATATCGGCCCCCACCAATGTGCCATCTGCACGCACTTTTGCCTTATAGCGGCCGTTCAACGACAATAGCTCTTCTCCGGGTCGCAACATGCCGCGCTCCACCAACTGGCCAAAAGGCACGCGGGGTTCTGCACGCTTGCCTGTGGTC
>JAAEZW010000063.1 GCA_018222665.1 Paracoccaceae bacterium | reverse complement strand
TCGGCCATTGGTGGTTTTCGGGTCTGTAAATGAAAAAATATATCTTGCCGAACTAAAGGCTGCACATGGTCCACAGCCGTCGTTTATTCCCGCTTCATTCCCTGGTGCTGTCATTCGGCGTGCTTTGGGAACGCCGATGATGGGATATGCGGGCGCGACCTATGTGCTTCAAGAATTGTGCAATGGTTTGTTTGATTCATTGTTCCATATCCTGCCGCTGGCAAGCGAAATGGATGCGGTTGATGCCACGCCTGCCGTTCTAAAGCGTGATCTTGAATGGGATCCCAAAGCGCAAGCAGAGCTGGATCGGATCGTCGCGGAGCATCCCATTTTAACACGAATTTCTGCTGCAAAGCGCCTTCGCGATGCAGCCGAGGCTGAAACACTTAAGTCAGGGCACGATTTTGTGGCCCTGGAAACTGTTTCGGCGCTTGGCGGGACAAAGACCGCCAAAAATAAAGGAGAGGAGTGATATGTCAGATCTTTCAAATACAGATCGCAGACTCAAATCAAGACCGCGTTCGCGTTTCGAATACGTGTTGTTTTTCAGTCTTATTTTCGTCTTGGCCATCCCGTTTTCAACGGTGAATTGGGTGATTGATCTTTATCGCAAACAAACATTCGTGATCAACGGACCGCTTGCCCGTGCATGGCTAGAAGCGCACCGTATCACGCCCGTAATTTGCTCGGTTTAGGCCCAGCATCAAGAGCTGTTCTGCCAAAGGCAGATCAGAACCCTGGAACGATATCCAGGGACCCTGGCCACAGAGGCACTGTGGCGCCACGATAAATTTCGGAGGAAATATCATGGCGGACAATAACCTGTCTTTTACAGGACTAACTGACGAACAGGCGCAAGAACTGCACTCTGTCTACATGAGCGGGCTATGGTTGTTCACAACCGTTGCCGTAATCGCCCATTTGGCAACGTTCATCTGGCGCCCTTGGTTCTAAGGAGGATTGAAAATGGCAAAATTTTACAAAATCTGGCTCGTTTTCGATCCACGTCGCGTGTTTGTTGCACAAGGCGTTTTCCTATTCTTGCTAGCAGCGATGATTCACCTCGTTCTGCTAAGCACAGACTACTACAACTGGTTTGAACTAGCCGCGCAAGCGGGCGGTTAATAACCCGTTCGACAGTTTTAAAAACGGTCTGCGGGTGAGTTTTAACTTGCCCGCAGATGCTCACCAATAAGACGGCCTTCATCTCAAGGGTATCGGCTGGATTCAACGGAGACAAACGATGGCATTGCTAAGTTTCGAAAGAAAATATCGTGTCCGAGGCGGCACATTGATTGGCGGTGATTTATTCGATTTTTGGGTAGGGCCTTTTTACGTCGGTTTTTTCGGCGTAACGACTGCATTTTTTGCTTTACTTGGAACAATCCTCATTTTTTGGGGTGCGAGCCAGCAAGGTACCTTTAATCCTTGGCTAATAAATATAGCACCGCCAGATTTAAGTTATGGTTTGGGCATGGCGCCCTTACTAGAAGGAGGATTGTGGCAAATTATTACAATCTGCGCGACAGCGGCTTTCATAAGTTGGGCGCTGCGCGAGGTTGAGATCTGTCGCAAATTGGGTATGGGGTATCATGTTCCGTTTGCCTTTGCCTTCGCAATATTGGCCTATGTGACATTGGTTATTTTCAGACCATTGTTAATGGGTGCCTGGGGGCATGGGTTTCCATATGGAATCTTCAGCCACCTAGATTGGGTTAGCAACACTGGTTATGCGTATCTGCATTTCCACTACAACCCAGCACACATGTTGGCTGTAACTTTGTTCTTCACAACAACGCTTGCATTGGCGTTGCACGGCGCGCTTGTTCTCAGTGCGGCAAACCCTGAAGAGGGTGAAGAAGCACAAGGCCCAGACAATGAAGACACCTTTTTCCGTGATTTCATCGGCTACTCAGTTGGAACATTGGGCATTCACCGCGTAGGCTTTTTGCTGGCAATTAATGCTGTGTTCTTCTCTGCCGTATGTATCATCATCTCTGGCCCAGTCTGGACCAAGGGTTGGCCTGAATGGTGGAACTGGTGGTTAGAAATGCCAATTTGGCCAAGTCAGATGGGGATGTAATTATGATTGAGTATCAGAATATATTCACACAAGTGCAGGTCCGCGGACCCGCCGAAATGGGTGTAGATAACGAAAACAATATGATGTCCGAACGTATTGGCACACCTGGATTTTCAAATCTTGCTGGATGGCTTGGCAATGCACAATTAGGGCCTGTCTACCTTGGTTGGACCGGGGTGATATCGCTCGCTACTGGTTTACTATGGTTCAACATAGTCGGCTTGAATATGCTTGCCCAGGTTGGTTGGTCAATACCTGAGTTTTTGCGCCAATTCTTTTGGTTGGCACTTGAACCTCCAGGACCAGAGTGGGGTTTGCGTATGCCACCGCTGGATCAAGGTGGTTGGTACCTAATTAGCTCGCTGTTCTTGTTGGTGTCTGTCTGCACCTGGTGGTTGAGAACCTATCTCTTGGCGCAACAGCACAAGATGGGCAAACACGTCGCATGGGCATTTGCCGCCGCGATTTGGTTGTTCCTTGTCCTTGGTCTGTTCCGTCCTGTGTTGATGGGTAGCTGGTCAGAGGCCGTTCCATATGGGATTTTCCCACACTTGGATTGGACCACTGCATTCTCAATTCGCTACGGCAACCTCTATTATAACCCGTTCCATGCACTCTCAATTGTGTTCTTATACGGTTCAGTACTTCTCTTCGCGATGCATGGGGGAACGATCCTGGCGGTAACACGATTTGGTGGTGATCGTGAATTGGAACAAATCTATGATCGAGGAACAGCATCAGAACGTGCTGCATTGTTCTGGAGATGGACTATGGGCTTTAACGCCACGATGGAGGGTATCCACCGTTGGGCGTGGTGGTTTGCAGTCTTGTGTCCAATCACAGGTGGTATCGGTATCTTGTTGACTGGCACGGTGGTGGACAACTGGTTCATCTGGGCTCAAGAACATTACTTCGCTCCGATGTATGACGGTTCCTACGGTTATGAAAACTATGGCTCTTATGAGTCATTCATCGGCCAGGAGGACTAATCATGTTACCAAGTTGGTTTAATCGTTGGAATGAAGAAAACCCAACAAACGTCTATGGTCCGGCTATCTTGATCGGTGCCCTAGGCGGGGCCGTGTTCCTAGCAATCATGGTCGTGGTGTTTGGACAGCCATATGCAACATCTAGTTTGCAAACAGGTCCGCGGGGCCAGGGTATGTCGGTCACTGAATTCAACAGTGATTTGGCAACGCCTGATCCCGACATTGAGCTTGTTTATGAAAACGAGCCCTATGTTCCAGATGGATCCGAAGCCCTTGCAAAAGACATCTACCAAAATGTGCAAGTGTTGGGTGATCTCACCGAAGACAACTTTGGTCGCTTGATGGGTGCAATGACAGAATGGATCGCTCCTGAAGAGGGCTGTGCATACTGCCACGGTGATGGTGATGTCGAAACCTATGGTGAAGACGCACTTTATACCAAAGTGGTCGCACGTCGCATGATCCAGATGACCCAAAACGTCAATGAAAATTGGTCCGGTCACGTCAATGCAAACAAAGAAGTTGGCGTAACATGCTTTACGTGTCACCGTGGTCAGCATGTGCCAAGTGAAATCTGGTTCAATATTACACCTGTGAATGAGGCATCTGCAGGTTGGTCTGCTAATCAAAACCGTGCAACGGTTCTAAGCCAGTCAACTTCATTACCTTCTGACGCGTTGGAAAAGTATCTCTTGGGCTATGAGACAATCGGGGTTCATGATTATGAATCACGCGTTGCCAATGAACCTGGTGATCCACTTATCCAGAATGCTGAACGCACGTATTCACTGATGAACTACTTCTCGAACTCATTGGGACGCAACTGTGTGCTATGCCACAACTCCCGCGCTTTCTATGATGCAGAGCAGGTAACACCTCAGTGGGGTACAGCATCGCTTGGTATCGGTATGGTCCAAGAAATGAACAACGACTATCTTGTTCCGTTGCAGGATGTGTATCCAGAAACGCGGCTTGGCCCAGTACATGGTGATGCACCTAAAGCTGCATGTAAAACATGTCACAAAGGGTATCAGCAGCCGCTGCAAGGCACCAACGTGATCAAAGATTGGCCAGAGCTCGCGACGACAGGCGCGCCAGTCTATGAATAAGAATTGGCCGCGCGGTGTCGCGCGGCCATTCGTTTGGGTGCGATCCCAGACACATTCCATCCCTCCCTGTTGACTACAGGAGCCTGGCGTCGCGTTTGCATTAGCAAGCCGGCGCCCCTTTTTTCTGAAGGAACGCGCTATGCAGACAAAATTATTGGACACGGTACACAGCCCATCTGATTTAAAGCGAATGTCAGATCGTGACCTAAGCGTGTTGGCGCGCGAGGTGCGGAATGAAGTTATTGAAACGGTTTCACAGACCGGCGGTCATTTGGGATCCTCACTGGGCGTGGTGGAATTGACAGTGGCTATTCACGCCGTATTTAATGCGCCCTTTGATAAATTGGTTTGGGATGTGGGGCATCAATGTTACCCGCATAAAATTTTAACAGGTCGGCGCAGCCAGATGAAAACACTTCGTCAGACAGACGGAATAAGTGGTTTCACCAAAAGAAGCGAAAGCGAATATGATCCTTTCGGAGCGGCACACAGTTCAACCTCAATTTCGGCGGCACTTGGATTTGCCCTTGCGCGTAAGCATGGGCAGCCGACTGGGGACGCGATCGCCGTCATCGGGGATGGGTCAATTTCAGCGGGAATGGCCTATGAGGCGTTGAATAACGCTGGAAGTGAGAAAGAGCGGTTATTTGTCATTTTGAACGACAATGAAATGTCTATCGCGCCGCCTGTAGGGGCGATGTCATCCTACCTGTCGCGGGTCAACAGCAATGATGTTTTTGGAAAGTTAAAAGAGATAGGTGAAAGCCTGGATGATCACCTGCCGTTCAAATTGCGTGATCATGCACGACGCGCCAAGCAGCTGGTGACAGGGACAATTGGACAAGCAACATTATTCGAAGAGCTTGGTTTTGATTACATAGGTCCAATTGATGGACATGATATGGAACAACTGCTGAGCACGCTGCGTGCGGCCAAAGGGCGTGCGAATGGTCCCGTCTTGATCCATGTTTGCACTAAAAAGGGGTACGGCTACGCGCCTGCTGAAAATTCGGCTGATAAATATCACGGAGTTTCAAAATTTGATGTGTCGACAGGTGTGCAGAAGAAGACACCTGCGAATTCGCCCTCGTATACAAGCGTGTTTGGTAAATCCCTTCTTGCCGAAGCCAAAGAGGATAACCGCGTGGTTGCCGTAACCGCGGCGATGCCCTCTGGAACTGGCGTTGACATTCTGGCCAAAGAATACCCGCGTCGGGTGTATGATGTGGGCATTGCCGAGCAGCACGCGGTTACATTCGCCGCAGGGTTGGCTGCAACAGGAATGAAGCCGTTTTGCGCGATCTATTCAACGTTCCTGCAGCGTGCCTATGATCAAATTGTGCATGATGTAGCGCTGCAAAACCTACCCGTTCGATTTGCGATTGATCGTGCAGGTTTGGTAGGGGCAGACGGCCCAACACATGGTGGGATTTTGGATATTTCTTATATGGCGAATGTGCCAAATATGACTGTTATGGCCGCGAGTGACGAGGCAGAACTTGCGCATATGGTGCGGACAGCTGCAGAATATGATGATGGCCCTATTTGTTTCCGTTATCCGCGCGGAACGGGTCCAGGCGCTTCTGTTCCCACACGCGGTGAACCGCTTGAGATTGGTAAAGGGCGTGTTGTAAAGACGGGAACAGATCTGGCGATCCTTTCGTTTGGTGCACATCTTGAGGTGGCTATTGAAGCTGCGCAGTTGCTTGAGCAACAGGGCATAAGTGTGACTGTGGCCGACGCACGTTTTGCAAAACCGCTTGATACAGATCTTGTTGATAGCTTGGTCGAATCACACGCGGCGGTCTTAACGCTCGAGCAGGGTTCAATGGGTGGATTTGGCGCGATTGTTCTGCAACATTTGGCGGTGACGGGTCAGTTGGCCGACGGGATCAATATTGATACAGTTTTCTTGCCTGACCGCTTTATTGATCAGGGATCGCCTGATGATATGTATCGCGATGCTGAGATGAGTCTTTCTCACGTTTTTGATCGTTGCATTAAGGTGTTTCAACGTTCTGATGCGCAAAAATTGGCACTCCCACGTCAAAGTGTAAATAATAATTGACATATTGTGCATTACTGTGCTTGCATGGCGGTGCCTAATACATTTCCTTAGCATTGGAAAAGGCAGTGACTGAGAGCTTCATGCGTCGTTCGAAGCTCTCAGTCCGTTTTTACCACAGAACAAACTCCACATATTCGTAAAATATGCAATATATTAATATATATGGATGAAATTGGCGGACGATTGAGAGTTTGAATACAACGGTTTTATCGTCCGCCATCGTACCGCGCATAACATCTTTGTAGCCAACAAAAGGAGCTGCACGTTACGTGCTTAAACAGAGGGTCTAAGCAGGTTTATTCTTTATCAAAAACAAAATATGTCAATAATTATTTACACTATTTGTGAATTATGAATTTTGTAAACGCTTTCATCAGGTTTGCTCGCACCAATTGTTACATTTGCGGTATCCGATTTTCCGCTTTGCATTCTGTGAAAATAGAATCCAGGCGTTTTTGACGCGTTCTTTCGGTCTTTGCGGATTTTAGCCAACGGAGGACATTGCGTTTGTAGGATGGTGGGCAATTTTTAAAATAAGTTGCTGCAGTACGATATTTATCTAGCAAGATTTGCAAGTCATTGGGGATAACCAAAGTGTCAACATCCTGCATAGCGTCCCATAGTCCTAGTAATTTGGATCGCGAAATTGCGTCGCGCCCTGATTGCTGCATGCGGCCCTCGGCCTCTAATCGCTCTGCGCGTCGTTTGTAAGTCGCGCTCCAACTCTGGGTTTTTCTTTGGGAGATAAGCTGCATCGTTCGCTGATCGTCTAGCTTGCGCCGAATGCTGTCAATCCAGCCGTATGCGATTAGCGCGTCCAAAACTTGTTCGCGGGACAGGTATTTTTGTGGCGTAGATTTCTTATAGGTGATTAGCCACACACTGTCCTGTGAACAAAAGTTGTTCGATAACCAAACCCACAAGTCGTGTTCGGTTGTGATTTCTACAGATGAAAAATTTTCGGTTCTAATCGCGCCCATCGATGCCCATTTGCGTACACTTTATAGATACGAAGAGAGCGCAAGATGCGATCACATATTTATGCGGCTTTGACGTTTAAGTTGCTTTAAGATCGGTTTTAACTCAGGCTGTCTCAATTTTCGAATTGCGGTGTTAACGCCCACCCAACGCAGTTTTCGTTGCCCTCGTTCAGGGAAATTTTTTGAAAGTTTTGCGGTTTCAAAGCTGAACAATTGCATTTCAATGGGTTGGTCGGTGCCGTCCTTCATGACCTTGTTATATCGCAACGAACCACAATGCATCGGATCACTTTTGATGCGCTTGACCCCTGCTTCTTCCCAGGCTTCGATCAAGGCAGCGTCGCTATCGGGTGTGTTCTCCATAGGCCACCCTTTGGGCAGGATCCAGCGACCTGTTCCGCGACTAGTGATAATCAGGATTTTGATGCCAGATTTCGTGCGTCGATATGCGATTGCGCCAACCTGTTTTCTGGGTTTTCGTTTTTTGAACCTGTTCTTGCCTTTTGAGATTTGTGGCTTTGCTTTATGTTTCAACGGTCACAACCAAATTTGATAGCCCATCAATGCGCGCGTCCATCTTGTCACCTATCGCGACAGGTCCGACGCCTGCGGGTGTTCCCGTCATGATCACGTCGCCAGCTTGCAGGGTATAATATTTACTCAAATCGCAAATGATATCTGGAACCGAATGGATCATGTCCGACAAATGCGCGCTTTGAACGGGTTTATCATTTACGAAAAGTTCGATTTTCTGTGGGCCGATGTCACCAAAATTGCCCTTGGATGTAATGGTGCCGATTACCGCAGATTGTTCAACATCCTTTGCCAAATCCCATGGGCGGCGCTTTTCCTTGGCAATGGCCTGCAGATCGCGGCGCGTCATATCCAATCCACAGGCATATCCAAACACATGATCCATCGCGGCGTCTGCCGTGATTTTATGCCCCGCCACTCCGATAAATACCACAAACTCAACCTCGTGATGATAATTTTGCGTACCAGTTGGATATTTTATTTGCGGATGCCCGTGAATGACGGATTGTGAGGATTTTGTGAAATAAAATGGGGCACTTCGATCAACCGTGTTTCCCATTTCGGCGGCATGTTCTGCATAGTTGCGCCCAACACAAAACACGCGGTTGACTGGAAACACATGCGTGTCTCCATCAATTGCGACAGACGCATTAGGCTGCAACTCGAAAAGAGATGGTGCCACGATAACCCTCATTTTATACTTTTTCTTATCGTAGATGGGACAGAATCTGAGTGCAAGCGGTATCAAGGTTGCGCTCTCGCGCCTTCACCTTGTTGTGAGG
>JAAEZW010000062.1 GCA_018222665.1 Paracoccaceae bacterium | reverse complement strand
CATGCGACACAAATCAAAAAAGCCCCCGCAAAATCGGAGGCTTCTCTGAGCGTGTATCATAAACAGGGAGGTATTCTGACCACGCGAAGCAGCTGGGAGGTTGCTGCTGTTGATTTGAATATCGCTGCAGTGCAGCATTTTTACCAGAGTAGTGTTTGCATACCTGCCATATCAATATTGCATAGCTAGAAAAGATGAAGGCAGCTCGATCATGAATTCCTCCCAAATCCACAAGAGCCGCCTTAATCATCCGAAACTGGACAGAGATATAGTTATCAATTTCAGACATCTGTCAATCCAATTTCTAAAATTTTCGCTTACCCTTGTAGAGTCGTCTTTCCCGATCGCCGTCGCAAATAGGCATTCACTTTCATCACATTGGATTTAAGGTAGGGGTGATATATCTGATAAGGTGAAAGAAACATGTCCGACGTAAATCGCTATATTGATATGGACGCCCATGCGATTAACTCTGCGGAGTATCGTGATGCTTGCAAAGCGCAATTGGACATCAATGGGGTCCTACAGCTTGATGGTTTTTTGCGGCCTGAAACGCTTACGCAATTGATCGCTGAGGCCGATGATGCACATGATGGCGCCTATTATACGGTTGCAAAGCACAACGTTTATTTGACCAAACCAAACAACGATCTGCCCCAGGATCACATTTTCAATCGTCAGCTGAGCACAACCAAAGGCTGCATCTGCACGGATCAGGTTCCTGAACACTCCCCCTTGATGAAGATTTACAACTCTGCTGAATTCCAATCCTTCATTGCCGCAGTTGTTGGCGAAGATGCACTCTACCCCTATGCCGACCCCCTGTCGTCTGTGAATGTGCATTACGCAAATGACGGGCAAGAATTGAATTGGCATTTTGACAATTCGGAATTCGCAATCACACTTCTTTTGCAAAGCCCAAAGGCGGGAGGCGATTTTGAATACGTTAAAGATTTGCGTGACGCAGACGCGGGCGACATGAATTACGATGACGTATCCGCTGTGGTTGAGGGGCGTTCCCCTGTCGAAAAATTACACATCGATCCTGGCACACTTGTTCTATTTCGGGGACGTAATTCCATGCATCGCGTGACGCCCATTGTCGGCGATACCCAACGTATTTTGGTGGTCTTGGCCTATAATTCAGAACCCAACATCGCATTGTCAGAAACGGCACGACAAACATTCTATGGTCGATTGGGGTAAGTTAGCAGAAGTCATGCATTTGCAGCATAGCTATGTCATTTTTGCATAGCGGGCATGAAAACTTATCAGTGTTTTTTGTCAGATTCGACTGCTATGTTTTATTCAACAGCGATGAACCTCCCTGCATCGCTTTCGAAAGTTCGCATCACCTCCTCCCATCGGTGCGAACCTGACGCAAAAGGCCTCCGTTCTGCGGAGGTTTTTTTGCATTTAGGGCCAATGCCCCTGAAAACCGCCCCAACCCACATAATTTGAAATGATGTCGTGTCACGCTAATTGCAGTTTATGGGCGAGGACAGACTTCAATTTTCATATCGGGCATTTCTACTGGATCATGCAGTCAAATTTGGGGCCGATCCAAACAATCGATTCACGCAATATGAGATTTTTTGCCAACAGGGCTTGATCGATGATTTGGGTCATGTCACACGCGATGGCATTGAAGAGATCAGATTTTCCAAACAGATCAGGGTCGTCAAATAGTGCAGGCCAATCAGGCCTTATTTCACCTTTTCAAACATAATGGTCACCTCACCCACTGGGATGCCCCATTTTGACATATAGGCTTTGTTCAACACACGGGTTTCGGACAACATCCACATGTAATCCTTAAACGACACGCGCATTTCCCCACTGGGAAGCGGCAGGTCGATGGTGTAGGCCCAATAAAACATGTCTCCATCAATTTCACCTTCTGCGCCGCCAACAACGCCATCTGCATGGCCCTGCCATTCGTTGTCGCCGTTTTTGGTCAGGGTCCAAATCCGTTGTTCCTCAGCACCATCAGAATACACAAAATCCTCAACCAGAACTAAATTATTGCCGTCCCACGACCCGTTGATTGTTACATTGAACCGACGCGAGACATTTCCCAAAACATCCTGAAATTGGCCATGTGCCATTGTTTCACCGACAAAAAAATCAACCAGTGAAAAATCAAGGTTGGAAAGTTTTTCATCGTCTATCGAAGGCTTTAGCCCGCATCCGGCAACCAAAACCGCAGGCATCAAAACCTTGAGGAATTTTAACATTATGTGCCCCTTATCTACGTCTTTTTATGTCATTTACGAAAGAGAGAGGCAAAAGGATCACTTCATGATGTAATATTTTATGGACACTTATGTCATTTGATATGACGCGTCGCGTTTTTGCCGACTTAGTCAGAGATTTGGGCGCCGTAGGATTGCAATTCACTCAAGGCTGCTGCCGGCAAGTATTTGCTTGAAAACTGAACAATAATTGCATTTGCAAAAAACACTGTTCCGTCAAATTCACCCAACACGATGGCGGGATTTCCATCTTCAAACTCTTGAGGCAATTGACCCTGATATATCACAGGAATGCTTACAGATTTGTCCGATACCAAAAACTGCACACCACTCTGCTCGGTCGTTTGAACATCGGTGGCAATCCCAAATAGATTCACGGCACGTGCATTTTGAGATGCAAATGCGGATACTTCGCCAGGAAACAAAAAATAACGTGTTTGCGCAAATGCGGTGGATGCGAAAATACCCAATGCGATTGCCATGCCGATAACGTATTTCATGTCTTTTTCTCCTGCTTATGCGCAGCTGTCGCAAACCACCCTGCGAAGGATGCCTGCACTAAAGCCGCAATTCGCAGATAAGACAAGTCATACGATATTCAAAAAGCAATCAAGACGAATACAGTTGAATTGATCGCCAAGCGCGATAATCTGGAATCATGCGATAGATGAAAGCCCGTTATCATGGATAATCTGTTAAATCCCCAAAATGCCCATATTCAACGCTGCCCCCGATGCGCAGCCCCACTAAAGACAATCGTTGTGCACGGGCACGAGGCCTGCGCACATTGCAAATCAAACATTATGGAATGTTGCACAGGAGACACCTGTGAAACGGATTTCAATTTGGCCAAAGGGTATCAGCGCAGCTGATGTCAAACATCAGTTCAGGTCAAGTCAGCCCACGTCACGGTGGCGCCAATTTTATCGAAAAAACTGTTCAATCCGTCGACAGACATGCCCAATGTTCTGTCGTTTACCAGAGGATGAACATAAATCTGCGTGCAGGATTGCAGTTCAGCATCCATGAAAATTTGAACATTCGATTTCACACCATTGATCATCGAAAGTGGCGTAACCGCACCCGGGCGCACACCCAAATTTTCCATCAATCGGTCCGCGGATCCAAATGACAATCGCCCCGTCCCCAATTTTTGATGCAGCGCTTTTAAATGAATAAAGCGATCTTGTTCTGCCACGATTAAATAGTTGCGTTTTTTGTTGTCGCGCAAATACAGGTTTTTGATGTGTCCCCCGCCCTCTTCACTGGGCAAAAACATGTCCTGGATCTTTTTTGAATCCTCAACTGTGCGCAGGGGAACGTGATCGGCACGCGTATAGGCGATGCCCCACGCATCCAACTGCGCCAACAAATCGTCCGAAGATACAGGCAGACTGTCCTGATATTTCGAGGAGGCATCAATTGTTTCAGACATCGTGGTGGGTCTCCTTTCATGCGTGCATGGTCATGCTTTATGCGGTCTTTCAAATCGTTTCAATCTGTGAACCACAATCGTCCCAAGAACGGCAAAAACAGCGACACCAAAAATCATGATAAAGAGCGTCCCATCAAAAAACTGGCCTAAAATCGCGGCAAAAATAACTGATCCAATCGTGGCCAGCGCACTGATCACACTGGCGGCTGTGCCCGCGATATGACCGACGGGTTCCATGGCCAGCGCAGTCAGGTTTCCGATTGTCATGCCTGCCATAAAAAATAGTGAAAAAATCCATGTGACAAAAATTGCAAAACCAACGGTATCCTCTAATACATCCGCATACCAAAGCATTAGCATGATACCGCACAGCACGACCTGAACCCGAAAGGCTGCATTGATCAGCGCACGCATCCCCAAACGACGCACCAACTGAGAATTCAGAAAACTGGAAGAGGCGGACAAAATCGCGACCAAAGCAAACCAATAGGGAAACGATGCGCCGCGACCATACACCTGATCAAACACAGGCTGCACCAAGAAGATGGCAACAAACAAAATGCAATAGGCAAAGATGAGGCCCATGATTGACGTGACAATCTCAGAATGCCCCAAAACCTCTTTCACGGCGGCGCTGATGGTGCCCAATCTGAATGGGATTCGCCTGTTCGCCGGGACACTTTCATCGATCCGCAAGGACATCCAAATCGTGCTAATAGCCACAAAAAGGATAAAGAGGCCAAAGATCGCCTGCCAGTCAAAAGCCAACATCACAATTGAACCCATCAATGGCGCCAAGGCAGGTACGGTGGAAAAAATTATCATGACAAAGGAGGAAATGCGCGCCATTTCACGCCCCTGATAAAAATCACGGATCAGCGCCTGGGAAACCACACGTGGCGCAGCGGCGCCAATTCCCTGACCAAGCCGCGCAAGCAATAACACATCAAAATTATCGGTAATGGCGCAAATCAACGCACAGATGATGTACAACACCGCACCACAGTATATCACGCGTTTTCGTCCGAAACTGTCCGAGATCGGCCCCATGAAAAATGTGCCAACGGCCATCCCCACAACAAAAGACGATAAAACAAACTGCGCGCGATTGGGATCATCAGGCGTCATATCATCCGCAATCATTGAAAGCGCGGGCAATATACCATCCATGGATAATGCGACCGTTGCGACCAACATGGCCATGATCGCCACAAATTCTGGGGTACTTATTCGCAATTCGTTACCTATTGAAAAATATAAATTAAATGCGTCTTTGGATTATAATAATATTATAAACTACTAACGCACTTAGGATGAAAAAACCACCAATAATGGTCGACTGCACGGGTATCTCAGACAATACCAACCACGCAAGGATTGGCGCGAATACGGATTCCAACAAGATCAGTAACGAAACCTCGGTTGCGGAAATATAACGCGGACCCAATGTCAAGCCACAGGTCGACACCGCGATCAGCACCCCATGCAACAGATAGAGCGCGCCATCCGTCGCCACGGTTTCTAATGGTTCGATGAACCAAAACATAACAAAGGCCGCACCAATGTATCCAATGGGGATCGCCGGCAACATGGATATGTGTTTTTGCCGCCTAAGCAGGGTCAATGCCGTGGAAAACGCAATCACGATATAGACCGCCCACAAATCCCCAATCCAATGTGCCGTGGTTCCATCACTTGATCCCAAACCGATGATGGCAAGGCCTACAAAAACAAAACAACTGGTCAGCAACAATTGACGACTGGGCCGTTCTGATAGGAGCAGGAAACTTAGAATGGCGGAGAAAACGGGCATGGATGCAAAAATCAAAACAACATTGGCGACACTGGTGTTTTGAACCGCCAGCACGAATGCAGGAGATGTTGTTCCGATCAAAACACAATACGTCCATCCCGCGCGCCCCATCTGGGTGATGGTTTTCATCACGTCATCGCGCATGGTCAGCAAGACGAAAATCGCCACAAATGTCCCCGCGGTCGAACTGCGCCAAAACGCGGTGACCATAGGATCGGATGAGATTAAACGCACCATAATTGAGTCGGGGACAACAAACAAAACACCGATCAGGGTGATCAATAAACCTTTACTGTGGTCGTTCATTTGAATGGCACCCTAATTCAGATGTGTGGCATCGGTGGCTGTGCGAATGTGCGCCAGCCAAACCGTTTATCGTAGCACAAGTTACACGGGCTTTCCGTCTTTGGCCGTGAATGTTGCGAATTAATCACACCAAAATCCACTGGCAAGAAATACGATCATAATGACACTAATTTATGCTAAATTAAGGAAATAAAAATAATTATAAATGAGGCAAATCAATGAGCTATGCAGACCAAAACCTGAAAGATATATACCAATATCACTCAAATTTTGAACGCAGTGAACGTGTTTATCTGGCGAAAAAAGTGGCCATAATGTCGATACTTTTGATCGTTGCGAGCGGACTTGGGGTCTATCTAGGATAATCTGAAAACCTGCAAAACAGGTTGGTTAGAACCAACAAAATTGCCCGATCAAGAGGTGATACGCATCGCACGCGCACGGCGTGCGATTTGCGATTTCTGTGTGTCGGATATGATCAACTCATTTAAACGCGCTGCAATATCCTGTGGAATGGGCGCACCCTTGGGGGTTGGTTTTTGACAGACATGCATCTCCATCAATTCCGAAATCGCCACATCTTGACCATGACTTTGCATCACACAGTGTAGATGAAAGACTTTCTCTGAAACGCCCAACACGCTAATTTGAACGATTAGGGGATCTTCCTCTTTCACCTCACGCAGGAAATATTTGTGTTCTTCAACCAAATATATGGTGCAGTCCGTTCCTGTGCGATAGGCCGCATCAAATCCAACCCAATCCTGAAAGGCATCAACAGCATAGCTAAACACCAGACCGTAATACGCATCCTGCATATGACCGTTGTAATCAATCCATTCGGGTTTCACAGATGTGGTGTATTCAAAACGCATCACGTCACCGTTCGAATTTCGTCAACCAATCCGCCGATTTTACGGGATCATAGCCTTCGAAAAATTCATTTTCATACAACATGCTTAATCCCTTAGCAGACCAGTTGACGCCCTGTTCGTATGAGTTTTCAAACAGCATGCGTGCCTGTTCAAAATCCTGCGAAACATCGTCCCCCAAAAAATACGCCGTTGCCAATGCAAATGTCGCGGCGGGGTAATCCAAATCATGGGCCGCACGAATATCCTGCATCGCCTGATCACCGCGCCCTGCAAGTAAATACCCACGTGCACGCTGCAAAAGATACCGCGCCCTGTCGGTGCCATCACCTTGCAGTGCGAGTGTACAGGCAGAAATCAATGCATTCGCATCAATCGCATCAAAGGCAACTGGTGCTGAAACGGCCATCGGGTCAGCCTGAAGCGCGCCCAACTGATCACACTGGGTTGCGCTAAAAACAGGGGCCGCAGTCATGACGGCCCCAATCATGATTGCAAGAATGCGCAAAACTTATTCTTCTGTTTCGCCACCAGCGGCTTGCCAATCGGCAAAACCACCAACGTTCACAACATTTGTATATCCCATATCAACCATGGTTTTGCCCGCCAATGCGGCCTGACCACCCGCCGCACAGATCAGGCAAATACGATCCTCTTTGTTCAGGTTTTCGTTGTGCAACTTTGATGTGTCATCCGCTGCGAATTCGATCATTCCACGCGGAATTCGCAAAGCGCCTTTGACTGTCCCGCTTTGGGCAATTGCACCACTGTCGCGCACGTCGACAAATGTGGTCCCCGCCTGCCCCCAATATCCCACCGCCTCTTCGGCGCTGACCCGTGACACGACTGCGTTTGCTTCTGCTAAATAATCCGCTGCTGTTTTTGACATAATTTTCGTCTCCGTAAATGTGTTTGATATAAATCTAGTCACAATTCACATCAGATCAAAGAGGGAAGACACCGTTAATCCCTGTTGATGCCCCAAAAACGCGGAAGCATATAGGGCGTCTGGGCGCAATAGTGTTCGAACTCTGCACCAAAACGGGCCTGAAATCGCCGCTCCTTAAACCTTGGGGCCAATACGCAATAGGCCGTTAGAATGGTGGACAACACCAACTGATCTGGGGTCCAAACGGGGACTGTCCACAATGTCAGCGCGAATGACAGATAGATTGGCTGGCGAATAATCGCAAATAGGCCCGTCGTTGGCATATCGGGATAATTCGGTTTGATTTTTTGCAATAGGGACATCCACCCCAATGCGCCCGATTGCACCTCGGCACCTGCATCATAGCTTGCCTTCATCAGCAAGGCCCATGAACAGGCATAAAGACCTGTTAAAACCCATTTCATTTCCCCCTCTGCCACCCACCAAACGATGCCAGAGGGGGTCCACAACAAAAACAGCAGGCTAAGTTGAACTGATGCAAGCGTTGCAAAAATCGTTGTCTGTAACGTCGCCGCATGCGCGTTTTTGGCAAACAACGATATTATTCTGCGGCCCGTTTTGGAGAGCAGTAGTGAATGCCCCAGCGGAAATTGCAAAACCAACGATAGATTTGCTGCCCATGACCACGATGCCGGCACGCGCCCAAATGATGCCGTCATGCCCGTATACATAACAACGATCATCGCAATCACAGCTACCGCAAAAATCGCATGACACACACAACCATAAAGCAACGCAACCAGGATGCGCCGCCCCCCGCGTGGGGCCGAAAAATTCCCGATGATCAGCGCGATTAGTCGATCAAATGGTGTTGGTGATGGTTCATGCATTCCATAGTTTTAGGCGTCGAACTAGGACAAACAATAACAGGTCATAATTTTCTGTTTTCAACGCTTCTATTCCTGTGATTAGGAGCTACATGCACACACAACGAAAC
>JAAEZW010000061.1 GCA_018222665.1 Paracoccaceae bacterium | reverse complement strand
CTGGTGTATCCGGGGCAGGGCGCGGTTTGAAGGAACCCATGCTCTATTCTGAGGCGAATGAAGGGTTCAAGGCCTATGGCGTTGCGCATCACCGTCATATGGGCGAATTGGATCAAGAGCTGTCAAAAGCGGCGGGCCACGATGTTTGTGCAACATTCACACCGCATTTGGTGCCCATGACACGGGGTATGCAGGCAACCATTTATGCAAAAGGGGACGCCGATGCCGTGCGGTCGCATCTGGCGTCCTGTTACGCCGATGAACCCTTTGTGCATGTTTTGGCCAAGGGTGAGGTTCCCCAAACACAGCATGTGAAGGGATCAAATCTTTGCCGTATCGCGGTGTTTGCGGATCGGCAGGCAGGGCGCGTTATCATCCTGTCCGTCCTTGATAACCTGATGAAGGGCGCGTCGGGACAAGCGCTTCAAAATGCAAACATTATGCTCGGCCTGCCCGAAACTGTAGGTCTGGACATGGTGCCAATGTTCCCATGAGGTTGACATGAGATCACTGAAAAAAACACGACGCATTCAAATTATCGTTCTTGCCTTTGTGTCATTGGCAATTGCGACGGGCTTGATCGGCTATGCCATGCGCGACGGGATCAATTTCTTTCGATCCCCCTCTCAGGTGATTGCAGAACCACCCAGCCCAAGCGAAGTGTTTCGCATCGGAGGACTTGTCGCCGAAGGCAGCATTGTGCGTGGTCAGGGCGAAGAAGTACACTTTTCCGTGACTGACGGCGGCGCAACGATCCCCGTCACCTTCACAGGTATCCTGCCTGATTTGTTTGAGGAAAATCAGGGCATGGTCGGCACAGGTCGCTATGTAAATGGTGTGTTTCAGGCGACTGAAATTTTGGCAAAACACGACGAAACCTATATGCCAAAAGAGGTCATAGACGCCCTAAAGGAACAAGGCACATACGTCGATCCAAACAGTTGATGCACACCGTGCGTTGCGCTTAGGCGGCCTTTATTCCTTTTTAAAATGATGATCACATCAGCAACACGCAGTTGGGACATGCAACACATAAACGATATTGCCCAGAAGATTTGATAAGTTGAGGGCGGATTTGTGAACGATCCTGATGATCCGGGTGGTCCCACAAATTACGGTGTCACGCTAAAAACGCTAAAGCAGTTAGGGCATGGGACGGGTCGATATCGTTGATTTGAAATAAATCAGCTCGACCCAAGCGGTTCAAATTTTTGTGTAGGATTATTTCTATAAGCCTCAGATTGATCAGTTGCCCCAGATGCTGCATGCCCCTGTGTTTGATATGAATGTGAATGCGGGATCACATGCGGTTAAGGTGCTGCAACGGACGTTGATCTTGTTTGATGTGGACATCACTGTGGATGGTGTGATTGGGCCAATCAACATCGCCGCCACACAAACGGCCGCGCGGCGTCCACCCGATCATTTGGTTGACGCATATGGCATTGAACGCGTGAATTATTACCTATCCCTTGCGGATGCACAGCCAAATTTGCGTAAATTTGCACGCACAAGCCGCGGGAATAAAGGCGGATGGATAAAAAGGGCGGCAAAATACATGCGACCACGCTTTCACCTAGGCCCGTCTGTATTTCAACAAAGGACAGCAGCATGGGGTTAATCGAAAACCTGATGGGATTTGTGTTTGGGGGTGGTGTTCAATCCACCGTTTGGGTATTTCGTAAGAATTCTGAAAAATCGGATATCCGTTCGCATGTTTTACAACAGGCGGCATTAACTCAATTCGCCACTGAATTTCGCAGCTCGCGCTCTGGTTTTGACCGATTTATTGATGGGGTGAATTGTCTGCCCAGGCCTGCCTTGGCCTTTGGAGTGCCGGGCTTTTTTATCGCGGCGACGGTGGATCCCATTTGGTTTGCCGATCGCATGGCGGGCCTGTCGCTTATGCTTGAACCTTTGTGGTGGTTACTGGGCGCTATTGTTTCCTTTTATTTTGGGGCGCTTCATCAAAGCAAAAGCTTTGAAATACGTGCCCAAGACATGCAAAAACAGGCCGAAAGCATTGAACAAACCCTTCAAACAAACGCGATAAAACCCGTCCGCGCGAGGCATGAAAATGCCACCGTAGCCGAATGGCGCAACGGAACGTAAGGTTGCGACAAAATTCACCTCATTTAGACATGGTAAGCGGGATCATAGCACCCTATAGTCGGGTTTATGATTACAGAGTTTGGACACTTCGCACTTATCCTTGCCTTTATGGTGGCGCTGCTTCAATCCAGTCTGCCACTGATCGGCGCATCCCTTAATCGACATGGGCTTATGGCCTTTGCCATGCCTGCAGCAACGGTGCAATTTGTTCTGGTGCTCGCAGCCTTTGGAGCCTTAACCCATGCCTTTGTGTCATCGGATTTTTCCGTTCAATTGGTTGTTCTGAACTCGCATTCGCTGAAACCCATGATTTATAAAATCAGCGGTGTTTGGGGCAATCACGAGGGATCTTTGCTACTTTGGATTCTGATCCTTGCCCTCTTTGGGGCCTGTGCCGCATGGTTTGGACAAAACCTGACACCCACATTCCGCGCCCGTGTGATTGCGGTTCAGGGGATGATAGGCGCGTCGTTTTTGGCATTTTGTATCTTTACCTCAAACCCGTTCCTACGAGTGGCACCTGTGCCCTTGGACGGTCAGGACTTGAACCCCTTGTTGCAGGACCCGGGTTTGGCGTTTCACCCTCCATTTTTATATTTGGGGTATGTGGGCCTTTCTATGGCGTTTTCCTTTGCTGTTGCGGCCTTGATCGAAGGACGTGTTGATGCCGCATGGGGACGTTGGGTGCGTCCATGGACATTGGCGGCATGGGTGTTCCTGACCATCGGGATAGCATTGGGTAGTTGGTGGGCCTATTATGAATTGGGCTGGGGCGGGTTCTGGTTCTGGGATCCTGTTGAAAACGCATCCTTTATGCCATGGCTTTTCGCAGCAGCGCTCTTGCATTCCGCAATTGTTGTGGAAAAACGTGAAAGCCTAAAGAACTGGACAATTCTCCTTGCCATCTTTGCCTTCGGCTATTCCATCCTGGGTACATTCATCGTGCGTTCAGGGGTTTTGACATCGGTCCATGCCTTTGCCAATGATCCTGATCGCGGTGTGTTTATCCTAATCATTTTGGGTGTCTTCATGGGCGGTGCGCTGACCCTGTTTTCGGTGCGTGCGTCCGAATTAGAAAGCAAGGGCGTCTTTTCATTCGTCAGCCGCGAAAGCGCATTGGTGATAAACAACATCCTATTGGCGGTCAGTTCCTTTGTTGTCTTTGTTGGTACGATTTGGCCGCTGGTTGCAGAATTGTTTTTTGATCGCAAATTGTCGGTCGGGGCACCGTTTTTCAATCTGGCCTTCACACCGTTCATGATCGCTTTGGGTTTGATCCTTCCAATTGGCGCGATTGTTCCGTGGAAACGGGGTGGATTGGGCAGCGCCATCAAATCCATGCGCGTCCCGTTCATCTTTGCAATCGCTGTTATGGGATTGGTCTGGGCGCTGCAAACGGGCCAAAGCCTGCATGGACCCATTGGCATGTTTCTGGGGGCATGGTTGATATCAGGGGCCATGATGGAATTAATCCTGCGGTTGGGACAGTCGCGTGATTTCAGCCGGCTGTTGCGATTACCACGCGCAGATTGGGGGAAATTCACCGCCCATTCCGGTTTGGGTATGACCATGGCCGGTATTGCAGGGATCATGGCCTGGCAGGCCGAGGATATTCGCGTTGTGAATGTGGGCGACACTTGGGAACTGGGTGGTTATGAATTCACCCTTGAAGATGTGCGTCAGGAACGTGGTCCAAATTATTTCACGACCATGGCCGATATCCGTTTGGCGAAAAACGGAACGGAACTGGCCCTGATGAACCCGGAAAAGCGGAACTATCCCGTTGCGCAAATGCCAACGACAGAGGCTGCCATCGATTATAACATGATGCGCGATGTCTATGTGGTGATCGGTGATCCGCAGGCAGATGGTGGATGGGCCGTGCGCACCTATATCAAACCCATGGCAAATTGGATTTGGTTGGGATCCGCATTGATGGCGCTTGGTGGATTGATCTCTCTCACCGATCGGCGGTTCCGCGTTGCGGCGGGTGCGCGAAAACAAACCACCATCGGCGGGGTGCCCGCGGAATGAAACGCATTCTTCTGATCTTGTCATTGATTATGGCGATGCCTGTCTATGGAGTGCAACCTGATGAAATTTTGGATGATCCCGTGCTTGAGGAACGTGCGCGCGAACTTTCCAAAGGGTTGCGCTGCCTTGTGTGCCAAAACGAAAGCATTGATGACAGCGATGCAGCCCTTGCGCGTGATTTGCGCCTTTTGGTGCGTGAACGCCTGGTTGCAGGTGACAGTGATGAAGAAGTGTTGGATTTCGTTGTCGAACGCTACGGTGAATTCGCATTGTTGCAGCCCAAATTCGGGGGCAGCAATCTGGTACTGTGGATTGCTGGGCCGTTGGGATTGCTGTTCGCATTTTTTATTGGTTTGAACATGATGCGGCGATCCGCTGCAAATCCATCAACGAAAGACGAGCTGAGCACGGATGAGGCGGACCGCCTGAACGAAATCCTTAATCGTGACTGACGCAAGGTTTGGCTTGCACGCCCCGATTATTTTTGTCCCATTGGCGACAAAAAATATGTGAGATACACCATGCATAAATATGTGAGACACACCATGCATTATGATACGATCAAACTTGAACTTAAGAACGATATTGCCGTTATAACGTTGAACCGTCCCCATGTTATGAACGCGCTCAACACACAAATGCGCGCTGAAATTACCCAAGCCGTCACACAATCGGCCAAAGATGCCCGTGTTGTTGTCCTGACAGGAGAAGGTAAGGCGTTTTGTTCTGGTCAGGATTTGGGTGATCGTCAATCCGTGGCAAATTTGGATTTGGAACGTACCCTACGCGACGAATATGAACCGATGCTTCATGCGATAATCAATTGTCCTGTGCCTACGATCACCGCGTTGAATGGTCCAGCGGCTGGGGCAGGGGCAAACCTTGCCCTTGCGGCGGACGTCGTTATCGGCGCCAAGTCCAGTTACCTGATGCAGGCCTTTTCAAAAATTGGCCTGATCCCCGATGCAGGAGGTAGTTATATTTTGCCACGCGCAATGGGCATGGCAAAGGCGATGGGAGCATCCCTATTTGCAGAAAAGATCATGGCCGAAGATGCCGCAAATTCAGGTATGATTTGGGAAGCGGTTGAGGACGACCAATTTGAAACCACATGGCGCGCACGTGCCGCTCATTTGGCATCGGGACCAACAGTGACCTATGGACACATCAAATCCGCATTACGCCAAAGCTGGGATAATTCACTGGGGGATCAATTAGCGCTTGAGGCGAAATTGCAGAAAGCCTGCGGGGAAACATATGATTTCAAAGAGGGTGTTTTGGCGTTTTTGGATAAACGCGCCCCAAAGTTTGAAGGCCGCTGATCCATAAATTTCACCTTAACAATAAAAAAGCGCTGAGGAAACTCAGCGCTTTTGCTTTTTCGATTATCTTATACCCTTAGCGGTTTTCGATATCCACGTAATCGCGTGTGGTTTCGCCCAAATACAACTGACGCGGACGGCCGATTTTCATTTGTGGATCGCCAATCATTTCTTTCCACTGTGAAATCCAACCAACCGTGCGTGATAGGGCAAAGATGGGTGTAAACATAGATGTTGGGAAACCAATCGCCTCTAGGATGATGCCAGAATAGAAATCAACATTCGGAAACAGTTTCTTTGAGATGAAGTATTCATCGTTCAATGCAACCTGTTCCAATTCCTTGGCAACTTGTAGCAATGGGTTATCTTCAACTCCCAACAGCTCCAAAACCTCATCCGCTGATTTTTTCAGCACAGTCGCACGGGGATCTGTGTTTTTATAAACGCGGTGGCCAAAGCCCATCAAACGGAACGGATCACTTTTGTCCTTGGCACGGGCAATGAATTCAGGGATGCGATCAACCGATCCGATCTCACGCAACATTTCCAAACAGGCTTGGTTTGCACCACCATGCGCAGGACCCCAAAGACATGCGATACCCGCTGCGATACAGGCAAATGGGTTTGCACCAGAAGAAGAGGCAAGGCGCACAGTTGATGTCGATGCGTTTTGTTCATGATCTGCGTGCAGCGTGAAAATACGGTCCATTGCACGCGCAACAATTGGGTTTACACGGTATTCTTCTGCAGGAACCGAAAAACACATGTGCAAAAAGTTTGACGCATAATCCAAATCATTGCGTGGATACACAAATGGCTGACCAACTGAATACTTGTACGCCATCGCAGCAATCGTTGGCAGTTTGGCAATCAAACGAATGGCCGCAACCTCGCGTTGCCAATCGTCATTCACATCTGTTGAATCGTGATAGAACGCCGACATGGCACCAACAACACCAACCAGGGTTGCCATTGGATGTGCATCACGGCGGAACCCACGGAAGAAATAATGCATTTGTTCATGCACCATTGTGTGGTTTGTGACGCGGGATTCAAAATCCTCTAACTGCGCAGCTGTTGGTAATTCACCGTATAGAAGCAGATAGCAAACCTCTAAATAATGGGATTTTTCGGCCAGTTGATCAATTGGATACCCGCGGTGCAACAATTCGCCTTTGCCACCATCGATGTATGTAATGGTGCTGTCACAGCTGGCGGTTGAAGTGAACCCAGGGTCATAGGTGAATACACCTGCTTCTGCATAAAGCTTGCGAATGTCCAAAACATCCGGACCAGCTGTTGGCGAATGGATCGGCAAATCAAACGATTTCCCGTCTATATTTAATGTCGCCTTTCTGGTTTGTTCAGCCATGTATTTCCCTTTCATTGTGGCGCCCATAAATCGTAAAGGGCGCTGGTTCGTCAGGCTCAGTGTTTAGAACGACTGCGAGTTTGCTAACTTCAGTCGTGGCACTGGGCCTTAGCGTCGTTCAGGCGCGCAACGCTTTCATCGCGACCCAATACCAATATCATATCAATTACACTTGGCGTTACAGATTGTCCTGCCAACGCAGCGCGAAGAGGTCCAGCCACCTTGCCAAAGCTCACTTCATGCGCTTCGGCCACTTGGTTCACAAGCGCCTCAAGCGCCTCTCGAGACCAAGTAACATTGTGCAGCTGCGGCGTCAATGTTTCTAGTATACTATAGGATACCGAATTCAATTGTTTCTGCGCTTTTTCTTCAATTTCCAAGGGGCGCTGAATCAAAATAAAGCGAGCTTTATCAGAAAGTTCACTAAATGTCTTGGCGCGATCTTTCACACAATAAAGTGCACGTCCCAATCGCGCCGACACTTCATCCGAAAGAGGAGCAATGTCAGATTTTTCACGATATGCGAGAATCTCTTGCAGCAGCGCAGCATCATCAGTCGCCGCAATATGTTGACCCGACAGGTTCTGAAGTTTTTTAAAATCAAAACGCGCGGCTGATTTGTTAATTCCACCGAAATCAAACCATTCTTTGGCCTGTTCATCGCTGAAAAATTCATCATCACCATGGCTCCACCCCAAGCGCGCCAAATAATTGCGCATCCCCGCAGCGGGATAGCCCATTGTTTGATAATCCTCGACAGAGGTCGCGCCATGACGTTTCGACAGTTTTTTTCCGTCTTCCCCCAAAATCAGCGGCAAATGCGCATATACAGGCAATTCCCAACCCATGGCGTTATAGATCATCATTTGACGCGCTGCGTTGTTTAGGTGGTCATCCCCACGGATCACATGGGTAATTCCCATATCATAATCATCTACAACAACGGCCAACATATACACAGGTGTCCCATCTGAACGTAACAAAACCATGTCATCCAGTTGATCGTTTTTGATGGTCACATCGCCTTGGACCTGATCATGAATGACAGTGACGCCTGTTTCGGGTGATTTGATGCGCACCACATAGGGGGCGTCAGGATGTTTATCGGGATCTGCGTCACGCCAAGGACTTTGGAATAGGATGGAACGCCCCTCGGCACGTGCGGTGTCACGGAATTCTTGAATTTCCTCTTGAGTGGAAAAACACTTATACGCCTTACCCTCGTTTAGCAGATGATGCGCAACCTCTGCATGGCGGTCCGCACGTTCAAATTGAGAAACAGCCTCACCATCATAATCCAGTCCCAACCACTCCATACCGCGCAAAATGGCATCGGTTGCTTCGGGGGTTGAGCGTTCGCGGTCTGTATCCTCGATCCGCAAGAGGAATTTACCACCCCGACCACGTGCATAGAGCCAATTAAACAGCGCGGTTCGCGCCGTTCCAATATGCATATATCCAGTGGGTGAGGGCGCAATACGCGTGACGACCTGTGACATTAGGACGGTAACCTTTTGGTAAGAGTTGAGACATAGCTTGGGCCCTATCTAACGGGTGCCATAGCCAAGGACAAGCCATCACATGTTGTGGTTTCATCTCTTCGCAGAAATCAAACAGCAACGTAATAATCTGTTTTTGTGGTCCCCCATGGCCTTTGCCTTTGGCATTGCGGCATCCTTTGCGCATGGACATTGGATCGGTCCTGGACTGTTCATCTTACTCCTGATCTGCGTTCTGGGATATTTGGGTTACTATGGGTTTAAGGACAGCGCGATTTTACCCCTGTTGATATTGCTGTTTGTCGCAACACTTGGGGCAGGGGCGGCAAGCCTGCGCAGCTATGCAGTTTGGGCTCCGGCGTTAAG
>JAAEZW010000060.1:6916-8769 GCA_018222665.1 Paracoccaceae bacterium | reverse complement strand
AGTTTCCGAAACGTTGATTTTTCAACCGCTGGGATTGGATTTATCATGACGATGAACCCCTATGCGCTTGCGGGCGCTCCACACAGTTTCATTGCAACGGTTTACACCACCCCAGAGCATGAAGCCGATCTTTTGCGCACCTTGGCCGAGGCATTTCCAAACATCACGGCAATCCGCGTAAAAGACGCCATTGATCGTGTGTCAACGGTCCTAAATTCCATCGCCTCGGCAACGGCCTATGGAGCTATGGCAACACTGCTGACTGGATTTTTAGTGTTGATCGGATCGGCCGCCTCTGCGCTTCATGCGCGTCGCTATGAAGCCGCAATTCTAAAGACATTGGGCGCGACGCGGCGCTCAATCTTAACCAGTTTTGCACTACGCGCGGCGATGATGGGTGCGTCGGCAGGCATTGTGGCAATTGGGGCGGGCGCACTTGGCGGATGGGCGGTTACCTATTTTGTCATGGAGACTGATTTTTCAGTCATCTGGCCAAACGCCTTTGCGGTTGTTGTTGGGGGCGTTTTGGCGAATGTGTTGGCCAACCTTGCATTTGCGATGCGTGCATTGAACGCACCCGCGGCACAAATCCTGCGCGCGCGTGAATAGTGTTCCGATGAAATCTGCGATATACCTGACATCAAACAAACGGCATAAGGGGCAGATATGACCATCACATCATCCACTCCATTTCTGAACAGCACGGAACAAAGCCAAATCCGCGATCTGCTGCGCAGAACGGCAAAAACCGAAATCATGCCACGGTTTAAAAACTTATCCGCACAGGACGTCAGCACCAAATCACGTGATGATGATCTGGTGACCAAAGCAGACCTTGCGTCAGAAGCCATGATGACCGCAGAGTTGCAAAATCTGTTCCCGCATGCCGTTGTCGTCGGTGAGGAGGTTATTTCCAAACATCCATCCCTGCGTACCCAGATGGCAGATCATGAAATTTGTTTTGTGATTGATCCCATTGATGGCACCTGGAATTTTGCAAATGGCATTCCGCTGTTTGGTATCATTCTTTCGGTATTGCATTTTGGGCGACCAATTTACGGTCTGCTTTATGATCCCGTCATGGATGATTTTATCGAGGCTGATTTGGGACATGGCACCTGCGATTTCAGCGATGCACAGGATAGGCGCCGTTCAATGCAAACCGCCCACCCCCGCGCAGCCGAAGATTTGACAGGCTACATACACTTTGGCCTACTGCCCAAGGAAACCCAATTCACACTGGCACCCCATCTGCCAAAATTTCGGCGCACATCTGTGTTGCGTTGCTCGTGCCACGAATACCGTATTTTGGCACAGGGCCATGTGGATTTTTGCCTATCCTCCATTTTAAATCCATGGGATCACGCGGCAGGTGTGTTAACAACACAGCTGGCTGGTGGGGTCTCAAAAATGTTGGATGACCAAGACTACAATGCACGGATTACGGAAGGGTATTTGTTAAGCGCATCGACAGAGGAAACATGGAACATCATCGCCGATATTTTGCGACCTGTCCTGTTGGATGGATGAGGCGCAATCCCGCGCCTCATCCAAATGACATCATGCGTGTTTTGTTGTCCGCAAATATGGAAGTTTGACGTCAATTTCGCCAAATTTTTCACGTGCCTGATCGTCGTTCAGGGTCAGTGCAACAATCACATCTTGGCCCGTTGTCCAATTCGCAGGTGTTGCAATTGGCTGGCCAAATGTTGCCTGCAACCCGTCAAGTGCACGCAATACTTCTGCGAAATTACGGCCCACCGACATTGGGTATGTCATGATCAACTGCACCTTTTTATCGGGGCTGATGATGAAAACAGAACGCACCGATGCGCTGTCTGCGGCGGTGCGCC
>JAAEZW010000060.1:0-6608 GCA_018222665.1 Paracoccaceae bacterium | reverse complement strand
TCCGTTTCAGCAATAAAATTCGGAACGATGTCGTTGATGCGTAAACCCATTTAGGTGCTCCTCTTATACATTCATGAAATTATATATATGAGACCACGTAGATAAGTTACACAGGCCTATTGCATTAACTGTATGACAGTGACACTCTGCCGCGTATAATTTGATCAAATTCTTGAGTCGACAAAAACGACCACTGGATGAAGGAGCATATCATGATTGAGAAACGTCAATTTTACATCAACGGATCTTGGGTGGACCCAAAGGACGGGCGTGATCATCAGGTTATCAACCCATCAACAGAAGAGGCCTGTGCCACAATTTCCCTAGGTGGGCAGGCAGATACAGATGCTGCTGTCGCCGCCGCCAAAGCGGCGCTACCTGCATGGATGGCAACCCCTGTCGAAGATCGGATCGCATTGGTTGAAAAATTACTGGATCTTTACAACACCCGCGCCGCGGATATGGCCGAGGCGATCAGCATGGAAATGGGTGCGCCAATCGACATGGCGGCAGGACAACAAACACCTGCAGGATCATGGCATTTGAAAAACTTTATCCGTGCGGCCAAAGGATTTGAATTTGATCGCCCCCTAAATGATCGTGCACCAAACGACCGCATTATTTATGAGGCAGTGGGCGTTGCGGCGTTGATCACGCCATGGAACTGGCCCATGAACCAAGTCACCCTAAAGGTGGGTGCGGCGGCAATCGCGGGATGTACAATGGTTTTGAAACCATCTGAGGAAAGCCCGCTGAATGCCCTGATTTTCGCCGAATTGATGGACGAAGCAGGATTCCCAGCAGGCGTCTTTAACCTTGTAAACGGGGACGGTGTTGGTGTGGGCAGTCAGCTAAGCGCGCATCCAGATGTGGACATGGTTAGCTTTACTGGATCATCACGCGCGGGTCGTTTGATTTCCAAAAGTGCGGCAGACACACTGAAACGCGTTCACCTTGAACTGGGGGGTAAGGGCGCAAACATTATCTTTGCCGATGCAGATGAAAAGGCCGTCAAACGTGGCGTTCTACATTGCATGAACAACACTGGCCAATCCTGTAATGCGCCGACGCGTATGTTGGTACAGCGTGACATCTATGATCAGGCTGTCGAAATCGCAGCTGAGACTGCGGCAAAGGTCACCGTTGGTTCCGCAAGCGAAGAGGGGCGCCATATTGGCCCCGTTGTAAACGCCGTGCAGTTTGAAAAAATCCAGGGCATGATCGAAAAGGGCATCGAAGAAGGCGCACGTTTGATCGCGGGCGGCCCAGGACGCCCCGAGGGCATGAACCGCGGCTATTTCATTCGCCCAACTGTTTTTGCCGATTGCAATAACGAAATGACCATAATGCGCGAAGAAATCTTTGGCCCGGTTTTATCAATGATGCCGTTTGATACCGAGGAAGAGGCCATCGAAATCGCCAATGATACGGTTTACGGCCTAACCAACTATGTTCAGACACAGGATGGCACGCGCGCGAATAGATTGGCCCGCGCCCTGCGCTCTGGCATGGTGGAAATGAACGGCACATCCCGCGGTGCGGGTGCGCCCTTTGGCGGTATGAAACAATCTGGTAACGGACGTGAAGGTGGCCTTTGGGGCATCGAGGATTTCCTAGAAATCAAATCCGTTTCTGGTTGGACACCCGACGCATAAGACAGTGTCCATTTCAAAATTTTAAAGAAGAGAGCGCCAAAATTGGCGCTCTCTTCTTTAACCTAAATGAAAAATTTGTCGCGATAATTGCCCACCTGTATTGCTCGCCCAAATTGAACAATGTTTGGAACCCTTGGCCCAAGTTCGCGCGCAACTGGATGCTGCGTGCGATAAATCAGGTTAAGTTTAATTATCCGTCTTTGCGAATCACTTCGTTTTTGGGATCATATGGGCTGTCGCATGTGACGACGGCGCCCCATAGTTTATCCTGCATTTTCACCTTAAGCTTTTGCCCCTCAACCGCGACATCTGGGCGGACATACCCCATGCCGATGGATTGATCGAAGACCACCGAATATCCGCCCGACGTCAAACGCCCAACGCGGGTTCCATCCTCAAGATAAAGTGCTTCGCGCCCCCATGGGTCGGCATCATCCGGGCCATCAATCAGTACGGTGATACATTTGCTGCGAACCCCAAGCGACTCAAGCTCGGCCTTGCCATAGAACTCTTTGTTCATGTCAATAAAGCGTGGCAAATCCGCCTCAAGCGGTGTGGCATCGCGCCCCAATTCGTTTCCAAAAGCACGGTAGGATTTTTCCTGACGCAGCCAGTTTTGCGCACGCGCGCCGACAAGTTTCATGTCGTGCTTTGCACCTGCCTCCATCAACAATTCCCAAAGATAGCGTTGCATTTCGATCGGGTGGTGCAATTCCCAACCCAATTCTCCCGTATAGGCAACTCGGATTGCATTCACTGGGCACATGCCCAATTCAATCTGACGCGCGGATAGCCAGGGGAACCGTTTATTGGAAAGCGCAGTGTCAGGATCAGCATCCTTGATCACCTCTTTCAACACATCGCGCGACTTTGGACCTGCGATGGCGAATACACCCCATTGTGATGTGACATCCTGCACGGACATATATCCAAATTCTGGGATCTTATCCTCGACCGCTTTTTGCAGATAATCGCTGTCATAGGCTTGCCATGCACCTGCGGACACAAGGTAATATTCATCCTCTGCGATGCGCACGATGGTATATTCCGTACGTGTTGTGCCCGCGCCTGTCAGCGCATAAGTCAGATTGATACGACCGACCTTTGGCAATTTGTTACAAGTGAACCAATCCAAGAATTGTGTGGCGCCTGGGCCCTTTAGCAGATGTTTTGTGAACGCGGTTGCGTCAATCAAACCAACACCTTCACGAACCGCGTTGGCCTCGTCCTTGGCGTATTGCCACCAACCGCCACGGCGGAAACTGCGCGCATCGTGATCAAAGCTGTCTGCGGCATCCACAGGACCGTAGTAATTCGGACGTTCCCATCCATTTACACAACCGAATTGAGCGCCCAGTTCCTTTTGACGATCATAGACAGGGGCCGTGCGCAATGGGCGGCAGGCCTCACGCTCTTCATCTGGGTGGTGAAGAATGTAGACATGTTCGTAACATTCTTCGTTCTTGCGCGCTGCATACTCGGTCGTCATCCATGACCCGTAGCGTTTTGGATCAAGCGAAGCCATGTCGATTTCTGCCTCACCTTCTACCATCATCTGGGCAAGGTAATATCCTGTGCCCCCCGCTGCGGTGATGCCGAATGAAAATCCTTCGGCTAACCACATGTTGCGCAAACCAGGTGCAGGACCAACCAATGGGTTACCATCAGGTGTGTAGCAAATTGGACCGTTATAATCGTCCTTTAGACCTACTTCCTCTGTTGAAGGAATGCGGTGGATCATGGACATATATTCTTCTTCAATCCGCTCCAAATCCAACGGGAACAAATCGGCGCGGAAACTATCTGGCACACCATATTCAAAACGCGCGGGCGCATTGCGTTCGTATGGGCCCAAAATCCAACCGCCACGCTCTTCACGGACGTACCATTTTGCATCGGCATCGCGCAAAACGGGGTGTTCGATATTGCCCGCATCGCGAAATGCGACCAGCGCAGGATCAGGTTCCGTTACGATAAATTGGTGTTCCACCGGGATCGCAGGGATTTTAATGCCCAACAATTTGGCGGTCCGCTGTGCGTGGTTGCCAGTCGCTGTCACAACGTGTTCCGCTGTGATCACGGTCTGTTCATCTGATGCGACAAGGTTGCCGCCCTTTTCCACCATTTTGGTGAACGTAACGCGCCATTCGGATCCTGTCCATTCATAAGCGTCAGCTTGCCACTTGCGTTCAATGATAACCCCACGCTGACGCGCACCTTTGGCCATCGCCATAGTCACGTCGGCTGGGTTAATGTAACCGTCTGTTGGGTGGTAAATCGCACCTTTCAAATCCTCGGTCCGCACCAATGGCCAACGCTCTTTAATTTGCGCGGGTGTCATCCACTCATATGGGACATCACATGTTTCAGCGGTTGAGGCATACAGCATGTATTCATCCATGCGTTCCTGGGTTTGCGCCATACGCAAGTTACCCACCACAAAGAAACCCGCATCCAAACCGGTTTCTTCCTTAAGTGTTTTGTAGAAATCGACTGAGTATTTGTGGATGTGGGTTGTCGCATAGGACATGTTAAACAACGGCAACAACCCTGCCGCGTGCCAGGTTGAACCAGAGGTCAACTCATCCCGCTCCAAAAGCATGACATCCTTCCACCCAGCCTTGGCCAAATGATAGGCAATTGATGTTCCAACGGCGCCACCGCCGACAACCAGTGCTTTTACATGAGTTTGCATGAACCCGACTCCTTTGTCGCATAATTAGAAACTCTTTAGCATGTTGATATAATCGTGCGAAACCCAGCCGACCAAAGATCAGCAAAATGCGACGAAGGAGGGGCGATTAGTATTCAACCGCCTTCTCAAATTCGCGTTGCATATTGAGAAACTCATTGGTCTTCCAGATATCGATACCTTCAAAAAACGCGATCAAAGACAGTCTAAATTGTGAAGTCACGATTGTATTAAATATCACAATCCAATCATTTGATGCACGTCAGCAGTCAAGATAAAGCGCGGCAATATTACGCTGATGACAAAACTTGCGCGGATTTTGACAAACGATCTCTTTTATCTGACTGTCTCTATGCGTATACACTATGAAAAAGGGGATATTGATCGACTCAAATCGCATGTCGGTTAAACGCAGTAAGGCAGAGTAGATGATAGGACTAGCAAGTTTAACAGGATTATTTTCGGCAGATATGGCCATTGATCTGGGAACGGCGAACACGCTGGTCTATGTCAAAGGGCGCGGCGTGATTTTGTCTGAACCCTCGGTTGTTGCCTATCATGTAAAAGACGGAACCAAAAAGGTGCTTGCTGTGGGTGAGGACGCGAAATTGATGCTGGGACGTACACCCGGCTCGATTGAGGCGATCCGCCCCATGCGCGACGGTGTCATCGCAGACTTTGACGTCGCCGAAGAAATGATCAAACACTTTATCCGCAAGGTGCACAAACGCTCGACCTTTTATAAACCGAAAATCATCGTTTGCGTGCCACATGGTGCAACACCGGTTGAAAAACGTGCAATCCGTCAATCCGTATTGTCGGCAGGCGCACGCAAGGCAGGTTTGGTTGCAGAACCCATTGCTGCCGCAATCGGTGCGGGCATGCCAATTACCGATCCAACTGGAAACATGGTTGTGGATATCGGCGGCGGGACGACCGAAGTTGCGGTTTTATCCTTGGCTGACATTGTTTATGCGCGTTCAGTGCGCGTTGGTGGCGACCGTATGGATGAGGCGATCATCAGCTATCTTCGCCGCCAACAAAACCTATTGGTGGGCGAGGCCACGGCAGAGCGTATCAAAACATCCATCGGTACAGCGCGCATGCCCGACGATGGGCGCGGTGCGTCCATGATGGTGCGCGGGCGTGATTTGCTAAACGGTGTACCCAAAGAAACCGAAATCACCCAAGCGCAAGTCGCCGAGGCGCTTGCCGAACCCGTGCAACAGATTTGCGAAGCTGTGATGACCGCGCTTGAGGTTACGCCGCCTGATTTGGCCGCGGATATTGTCGATCGCGGCGTGATGCTGACAGGTGGCGGGGCACTGTTGGGTGATCTGGATCTGGCACTGCGTGAACAAACGGGGCTTGCCGTATCAATTGCAGAAGAAAGCCTGAATTGCGTTGCGATGGGAACGGGCAAGGCGCTTGAATACGAAAAGCAATTGCGCCACGCTATCGACTACGACAGCTAACGTAACGTTTTCGGATTGAGGGGGCAATTTGGCTCAAAACCGACCCCAAAGAGACGACTATCTTTCCCCGCTAAAACAGTTATTGGCGGGTGTTGTTGTCCTATTTCTGATCGTTATTTTCATCGTTTGGCGCATTGATAGCCCACGTGTCGAGCGTTTCCGCGTGATGTTAATGGATCGTTTTTTACCCAGTAGTGAATGGGCGATGGCCCCGCTCACACGGACGGTAAATGTGATCCAAGATTTCCAAAGCTACCAATCGCTTTACGATCAAAATCAGCAGTTGCGCCGCGAACTTCAACAGATGAAAAGCTGGAAAGAAGCAGCACTGCAATTAGAACAAGAAAATGCGCGATTGCTGGATTTAAACAAACTGCAACTGGATGCACAACTGACGTGGATCAGTGGGATTGTGCGCGCAGATAGTGGTTCCCCCTTTCGTCAATCCGTGCTGCTGAACGTTGGCGGCCAAGATGGCATCCAAAACGGTTGGGCCGCGATGGACGGACTGGGCCTTGTGGGGCGGATTGCAGGTGTCGGTGAACGCACATCACGTGTCATTTTGTTAACCGACCCGTATAGTCAAATCCCTGCTGTCATCCAGCCATCTCGCGAAAACGCGCTAATCGTGGGCGACAACACATCTGATCCACTGGTCGATTTCATTGAAAATGCTGATTTGGTCCGCGCAGGGGACCGCATCGTGACATCTGGAAATGGTGGCGTGCTGCCCCCTGGATTGTTGATCGGCCAATTGGTTGTTGATCCAAATGGGCGTCTTAGGGC